>DAIQPD010000232.1:0-6297 GCA_036787535.1 Chryseolinea sp. | reverse complement strand
CAATCAAAACTTGTTTCAATGCTCCGGCTCCGCTCATAATCAAAAGTACCATGGCAATATCCTTAACCGCGTCAATGTAAATATCCATCACGGCCTTCATCTTTTTATTTTGATTGATGCCAAGCGTATAGGTAGCAACAGCCAAGGATATAATCATTACAATGGCGGGATCGGATAGAAAGGTAATGAGTGTTTTTAATAATCCGGGTTCGTGAATGAAGTTTATGAGGATGGTGGTTGCTGCCAATAAAATAACAGGAAGTAAGGATGAGAAAATGCTGATGCCTAATCCTGGTAATTCATCTTCTGGAAGAGAGGCAGATTGAAATGTTTTATTGAGTGGTGTCTTAATGTTTTTTATAGTCTTCGAAAATAAAGGTCCTGCAATGATCACCGTTGGAATTCCGATAAGGATGCCATAAAAAAGTGTTGTGCCCATGTCAGCATTAAACTGAGCGACCAATGCGGTGGGCGATGGATGAGGAGG
Organism: Chryseolinea sp.; assembly: GCA_036787535.1. GTDB lineage: Bacteria > Bacteroidota > Bacteroidia > Cytophagales > Cyclobacteriaceae > Chryseolinea. Next base: position 5,810 of record DAIQPD010000232.1, on the reverse strand, counting down.
AAGAAAACCATGTGTTACCGAGAGTGCGGCCAACATAGGTAAGCCGATATAGACTACGGGAAAATTATATTTATACGCCACAGAGAAAATCAAAGGTACCACTAACACAAAACCAACATTATAAAATAGAGGAATACCTATTATGAAACCGGTAATCATCAACGCCCATTGAATGTACTTCGGTCCAAAAAGTTTCATCAAGCTGGATGCAATTTGCTGAGCCGCTCCACTCTCGGCCGCTAACTTACCTAACATTGCGCCACACACTACCACGATAACAAGAGAGCCCAACATATCACCAATACCTTTTTGAATTGAGGATGTGATATGCGAAACATCAATACCCAGCAATAAGCCAGCAAGTATTGAGATTAATAAAAAAGCAAGAAAGGCATTGATCTGAAAACGCGTGATGAGCACGATGAGCAATACGATGCAAGAGAGGATGATCAGTAATGACATGGTGAAAGTTAATGGTTAAATGTTAGTAGTGGAGACTTACTTTTTCACTAATAACTTCGATGATTAACTTGATTGCTTATATTGTTTAGTGAATGGCAAGATTTTATTTTTTAGAAATTCTAAATTCTTCCCCTCAAAATTTATCCGGCAACTGAATAATGCGCACAACAATCTCATGAGGATCGCCATCCTTATCCAGCAGACTGAACTTCACCATGGGGTTATCTTTTTTGATATTACTTTCTACGTGGATGATCTGATTGTCCTGTAAGTGTTTTTCGATTTCTTTCTGCAAGATGTAAAGTGAATTTGCAAAATCAACTTCAAGTGGACTGGGATTGTAGGTAGAGGTCTTCATTTTATGATGTTCAAAAAGTTCAAAGTTCCAAGTTCCAAGTTCAGTTCGGAACCAGAAACTTGGAACCTTGAACTTTGAACAAGTTTTACCAACGAATAAGAGCAGAGGCCCACGTGAACCCACTGCCAAAAGCGGCTAAACAAATTAAATCATTTTCTTTGATTTTACCTTCCGCCCAGGCTTCGCTTAAGGCAATTGGAATGGAGGCTGCCGTTGTATTTCCGTAGCGCATAATGTTATTAAATACCTTATCATCGCTTAAAGCCAGTTTTGATTGAACATACTGACTAATGCGAAGGTTGGCCTGATGCGGCACCAAAAGATTAATATCTTCCTTCTTTAAATTATTTGCTGAGAGCGCCTCCTCAATTACCTCCATAAACCGAACGACAGCATGTTTAAATACCTGGCTTCCGTTCATCACTACCTTATAGGTAGAAGTGTCCAGAATCTGATCGGGTTGCCGCTCTTCTCTCGGTCGACTGCTGCCCGGATCTTTTACATAGAGCTCTTCAGCAAAGTTTCCATCTGAATGTAAATGGGTAGAGAGAATCCCCGCTTTATCGGAAGGTTGGAGGATTGCTGCACCGGCACCATCGGCAAAAATAACGGCCGTATTTCTTCCCCGGGTTGTGGCATCTATTGCGGTTGATTGAATTTCGGCACCAACAACCAATATGGTTTTATACATACCGGTTTTAATAAATTGATCTGCCACCGAAAGTGCATAGATAAATCCCGAACAAGCATTCCGGATGTCAAGCGCCCCTATTCTTCCATCCAGGCCAAGTTCGCGTTGAAGCAAAACACCAGAGCCAGGGAAGAAATAATCGGGAGTAATGGTGGCGAATACGATAAAGTCGATATCTTTTTCAGTGAGCTTTGCGCGTTCAAGCGCCATGCGGCTAGCTTTTGCGGCCATGTTTGCCACGGTATCCTTGGCGGGATCAATCCACCTGCGTTCATGAATACCTGTACGTTCAACGATCCAGTCATTGTTTGTATCCATGATGGTTGAAAGGTATTCATTGGTGATGACAGTTTCAGGAACATGGTGCCCAAGACCCATTATTTTAGAATGGCGCATTCGATTGAATTTATGGAATGCTAAGATAAAGAATAGTTTCCGAATGGCTGTTAGTAAAAAAATAAGGACTGTTTTAAAGCTGTGATCTTCTCTATTGTAATTCGGGTTGAAGAATTCAAGAGATCGAAGATTTAAAACAATCCTTTGTCTGGCTTGATACTGAAATCAATATGCACTGAATCCTTTTTCTATAAAGTCGTAAAAGGTCTTCTTGAATAGAAGGTAATTCTGTTGGAAAGAATCGAGTTCTTCCATCAGTCCATTATGCTCCTTAAAATATTCTGTATCCGATTCGTTTAATTCCCGGAGCATGCGTGCGAGTTTACGTTCGTGCTCTCTTATTTTTTTTTGAAATGTGATGATGAGTTCACCGTTGTAGTACGTAATGAGGTTTTGAAAATGATCTACTTGTTTTTTAAACTCAACATTGGTGTTGGTAGCGTTGTGTTGGTCAAGAAGCTTTTGATAAAAGGATAATTCCTGTTTCCAAAGTTCGGTTACGGACAACCATTCTGTTGACTGCCGATGCATATCAATCAATGCCGGTTGTAAAATGTATTTTGAGGTAGTTCCTAGTACGGAGATCATGGTGTTGTGTGTTTTGTTTTACTTTATATTTTGAAGTACGTTCCTTTTAGTTTGAAAACTTCTGAGATAAGTCAGTCTACCTACCTGATTGTTATCATTTTCCTTTTTGGATTAAGGCGCTAACTTTTTATTCAAAATAATCCTATTTGTTATGATTGGAACATTGAATAAACTTCAAATTGATTTCCTTTTGCGAAGCGAGTTGCTCGGTCGCATTGGATGTTCGGCTGATGGCATTACGTATGTTATTCCAATAACATACGTTTATGATGGTAAGTACATTCTGGCACATACGCGAGAAGGAACGAAGATTGAGATGATGCGAAAAAATGCAAATGTTTGCTTTGAAGTGGATCGTATTCAGGACATGGCGAATTGGCAAAGCGTCATTATACAAGGTAAGTATGAGGAATTGAGTGGAAAGAAGGCAGAAGATACAGTTCAATTATTGGTTAACCGTATGCATCCATTCGCAAGCAGCGAAACCATGGTTCCTCGTTATGCTCTGGCTCAGCATAAAACGCCTTTAGCTCAGGATTCCCGGATGATCGTATTTCGGATTCGAATAGTTGAAGCCACGGGTAGATTTGAGAAAAAGTAAAAATAAGGTAGCGTTCAAATTGGATTGTTACCTGTTACTTTTCTTCCACTTCGCATTGATTCCGTTTCCAAAAACCGAATCAATTTGGATGCGATGCTGATTTTACTTCTTTATCCAGACAAACCTATATAGCTTTACTGAATATGAATTGGCTGACCCTCATCATCGCTGGATTTTGTGAAATAGCATTTGCTGCTTGCCTGGGAAAAGCAAAGGAATCTACAGGAACAACTGCAGCAATGTGGTTTGGCGGATTTTTCGTTTTCCTCTCACTAAGTATGTATTTGCTTTACAAAGCGACTCAAACATTACCGATAGGTACAGCCTATGCTGTATGGACAGGTATTGGCGCAGCGGGTACAGCATTGATTGGTATCTTTATATTTAAAGAACCAGCCGATTTCTGGAGGGTATTTTTTATTATTACACTTATCGCATCTATCGTAGGACTTAAAACAGTTTCAAGCACATGAAAAATCTTATCATAATTTTAGCAATTGCCTTGACAGCATGTTCAACGTCAAGCCGAAATGAAAATTCGGTAAACGCATCAAGGGGAATTGAAAAGTTAGATGTTGCTACATTTCAATCTAAAGTAAAGGAATCTTCTAATGCTGTTGTATTGGATGTTCGCACCGCAGAAGAATTTAAGACAGGTAACATAGAAGGCGCAATCAACATTGATTTTAAGGCCTCTGATTTTGAACAAAAAATTGCAAACCTTGATAAAAGCAAAACCTATTTTGTGTATTGCCTCAGCGGAATCAGAAGTGCAAAAGCCGCAGATCGAATGAGTGAACTGGGCTTCACTTCACTGTATACGCTTGATGGTGGGTACAGAGCATTGACGGAGAATCAATAAACCGATTACCAGTCACTAATTACCACTTACCGTTTTCACTTCTTGTAATCTGAAATATTCAACACAACAGCATTCTCCGGATATTCAGCAGGCTGATTGCTGGCAATGAAAATGAGCGTTGTTTTTGGTAGTGCATTTAATTCTTTAAGATACCATGCAAAGGCCTGACTGTCCAGATTAGTGCCGGGTTCATCCAGAAAAATAATTTCGGCTTCAGTAAAAAATGCTAATGCCAGTTTTAGCCGCTGTTTCATCCCGGAAGAGAAATTCGATATCTGTTTATCTTTAGCATGAGCGAGATTCATTCGATCGAGCATATTTCCTAAGCTCATTCCATCGCGACTCTTTTTTAACTTGAAATGAAATTGTAGCTGTTCAATTAAAGTAAACTCATCAACCAAATCCATGTACGGAGTGGCAATGCTGATGTGCTGATGAATTTGTTCTGCTTCTATTTCAACATCGCCTTGAGTGTAACGAATTGTTCCTATGCTTGCTGGTACTTGCCCCCAAAGAACATGCAATAAGGTAGACTTACCAGATCCATTCGGACCTGTAATTGCATAGGTATTTCCAGTAGTAAAATTAAAAGTCAGGTTTCGGAATATCCATTCGCGATTGAAACGCTTTCCGAGATCTTGTGTGATGATTTGAATGGGAGAAATGGTATTGGAGTTTGATGTTTGAAGTTTCAAATTCAGTTAATCGTTATCCGTTAATCGTTAATGGTCGTAAGGTTTGACGTTTCCTATTTCGAAAAGAGATCCACGATTAACGTTTAACCATTAACGGATAACGATCCTCAGTCCTTCGATCCGTAACCCTTCATAATACCACGATCCGAAGTCTTTATGAAATTAAGAATGTAATCTTTCTCTTCGCTTTTCGCGATTTCGCTCTCTACAATATCAAGCGCTTTTGAGTTGTTCAGGCCTTTCAGAAAAATGTATCGGTATATTTCCTGAATGTCGCTGATCTTCTCTGCTGCGAAACCACGTCTCCTCAAACCTACAGTATTGATTCCGGCATACGCCAATGGTTCACGTGCTGCTTTGGTGTAAGGTGGTACATCTTTGCGAACCAGTGATCCTCCGGAGATCATTACGTGCGCTCCAATTTTTACAAACTGATGCAACGCACTGGCTCCTCCAATAATAGCCCAATCGTCAATCGTTACGTGACCGGCAACCTGAACTGTATTTACTAAGATGCAATGATTACCGATGTTACAATCGTGCGCTACGTGAACGTAGGCCATCAACAAACAATTCTTTCCGATAACGGTTTTGAATTTATCGGTAGTACCGCGGCTAATGGTTACATATTCACGCACAACCGTGTTATCACCAATATAGGTTTCTGTCTTTTCGCCAGAGAATTTTAAATCTTGTGGAATAGAAGAAACAGAAGCACCCGGATAAATTTTTACATTTTTTCCTAAACGTGTACCATCCCATAGAATGGCATTTGGTCCGATCCAACATTCATCACCAATGGTAACATCGGCTTGAACGGTAGCAAAGGGTTCGATGGTAACGTTGTTACCTATCTTTGCATCGGGGTGTACGTTGGCTAGAGGGAATCTACTCATAAGTCTTTGCGAACAATGCTCGCGATCATAGTACCTTCACAAACAAGTGTATTACCAACAAAGGCTCTTCCACTCATTTTTGCAATACCTCTTTTTATTGGAGCTAAGAGATCACATTGAATAACCAATGTATCGCCTGGTAGAACCATTTTTCTAAACCTGAAATTTTCGATACCGATAAAGTACGTCCAGTAATTTTCCGGATCGGGAACGGTATTCAAAACCAAAATTCCACCCGTCTGTACCATAGCTTCTACTTGC
>DAIQPD010000038.1:0-28666 GCA_036787535.1 Chryseolinea sp. | reverse complement strand
GATCCCCGCTTCCGGGTGGAGGTTACGTATTATAAGTAGCGTAACGACTTGAATTTGTTGTTGTAAGTCCATTCATTAACGTACCTACAAAAAAAAGCTGTCTCAATTTAGGAGACAGCCTTTTTTTTGAAGTGATAATGTTAACGTCAGATCTTAACGTGGCTCCAGTTCTCACCTGTCTTTATGCGATGAATCTGCATATCAGACACTTTAAACTTTTTAGCAAGTGCTTTTAAAGTAGGTTGCTTCTTCGATTTGAACAATGCAATCTTTATAAGTTTTACTTTAGCCATATTTAGTTTTGGCCCTTCTTCCGGATTCATTCGAATTAAAACATTAGGATCTTTTAGTGCATGTTGAATCTGAACATCATGCTTTACCCATTTTAAGTTGGTTGCCTTGTTGTTTTCTTTTTTATGATCGTTGTGAATCACAAAATTATAATTTGGACTTGCCTGCTTGCAGAAATACTCCGCCACAAGGCGATGAATGTAATAATTCTGACGTGTGCTCTCGCGGCCAATGGTAATGCTTGGATATCCTTGTGTGAGGCGCGGACGCAGCACGTATCCTTCTTCCATCTTTTCTTTAAAACTTACAATCCGACCCTTGTCAGATACGGCATAACGTTTTGTAGAGGTTCCTTTTTTAAGTTTAATTTCTTTCCACTTTTCATTGGCAAGAAATTTCACTGCAGGAGTTTTCTTTTTTGGACTTGCTTTTTTTGAGGCTGCTTTTTTCATGTTTAAGGTATATTAATTAAAAAGGTAAAGGTTCTGATAGTTTAGGTATTAGGGATTGGAACTCTACATTTAACATTTCTGTCGTGCTTTTGTTCCATCTGTTCGATATTTTTCTGCCATCCATCTCCAGCACAGGCGTTAGTTCACCCATTGTGCCACACGCAAAAACCTCGTCCGCATTGTAGAATTCGGTGAGGGATAGATTTCGCTCTTCACAGTCTATATTCAACGTTCCACAAATGTCAATAACCAGGCCACGGGTAATGCCGTGTAGGCAGGCATCTGCAAAAGGCGTAAATACCGTTCCGTTTTTCACCATAAAAAGGTTTGTGTCGTTTAATTCAGAAACAAAACCGTTGTTATCCAGCATTACAGCTGCGTCTGCACCCGCTACGTTGGCTTGAATTTTAGCGAGGATGTTATTGAGGAGGTTGTTGTGATGAATTTTAGAGTCCAGAAACTGTGGACTATTTCTACGCTGTGAGGAAGTAATTACCCGAATCCCCGAAGTGTTGTCATACACCAAAGGCTTCCACTCAGCAAGTACAATAAGGCAAGAGCCCTTACTATTTAGGCGGGGATCCATTCCGGAAGTAACTTTTTCACCTCGTGTAAGGGTTAGGCGAATGTGAGCTTCATCGCGCATACCATTGGCTTCCAATGTTTCGAAGATTGCTTTTTTAATTTCAACCTTTGTTGGCACATGACTAAAAGCCAGTGCATGCGCGGAGGCTTCCATGCGATCAAGATGCTTATCAAGGCAGAATACTCCGTTTTTATAAACGCGTAGTCCCTCCCAAACGGCATCCCCACCTTGTACGACACTATCAAATACAGAGACCTTTGCATCCTCGCGCGAGAGCAATTTGCCGCCTACATGAATTTTGATTGAAGAATTTTTTGAATTGAATTTTTGCAGCATTCAGAGCTTTGCTAAAAAATGTAAATGTAGATTATGTCCCGGTTTGGCTTGTCTATCCTTCAGTGAATGCTAAACGCGCAAATTGCATAGCTGATGTTTCCACGAAAGTAGATAGAACGAAGGGGTCTTAATCGTTGTTCAAAAGTACAGATAAATATCAGGTTGGATCAAGGGTTAAGTGAAAATGCCAGTAGTTTTTCGTAGAAGTGGCGTGCTTTGTCGTTGAGTGGTTCAAGATGAGGGGGCAATGTGCGTGTGCTGGTGGGTTGTTTTTCGAAACCACTGGATGAATGAACGTTTGCGTACCAATACTTGGCCCATATACCATCGTATGGCTTTGGCCCGGTTTGCCAATGCAGCATATCAGTTGTAAAAGGAATGCCTACTACCTGACAGATTTTCTTCAGAATCGCTTCAGGGTTTTGTACGATAACGCCAGAATCAATTACCAGGGGTTGTTGTCCACGATCAACTAATCGGTTGAAGAGTTGATATTGAAATTCAATACCAATATCGCGCATGATGGGGTTTTCAATTACCTGTGCATAGCTCGCGATGATTTGATGTGGATTGCGGATTAGAAAAATATTAGTGACCTCATTCAGAAAGTTTTCATCCATCAACTCTATGTGATGCGCCATATTCTTGATGAACAAGACGTCTTTATCCCACTTATCGAAGATAGACTGCAATACGATTTTTTCATCGATGGGCTGTTCTTGCATGATCTCATCTTTTCCAGGATGATCCACACCGCTTTTGTGCAGATAGAAAGCGTAAAATGGTTCATCCAAAACATGGGTATCCTTGCGCTGAGCAAACGAATACATAAGTGCAGTGGAAATATTTCGTGGGCCGGAGATTAAATTGATGCGATGCATGGTGGAGGGATTTACGAATTTAGATATACGATTTTCGATTTAGTGGTCGTTTGATATTTCTAAAACGTACAAGGTGAAAACTTAGAATTGTAGGCTCTTAGATCTTTTAGAAATCTTTTTTGATCACTAATAGGTATCCATTTTTTTCGATAGGTAAATAGCCCTGATCATAACAATAAAAATATTGTGCACCTTCTTTGGTAGTGTAGGTACTGGTGAAATATCGAAAATCAAAACCCAATGTTTTTAATTTGTCGCCATGCACTCTGTTCTTTCCTTCAGGATTAAGTTCAAGCAAAATTCGTCTGTTTTTTTGCAAGATGCGATTGACGTTGCGCACGTAATTGGTGCCGTCACTATTCAATTTATTATTGTAAGCAATGCGGCAAAGGTCTGAACAGAATTTTTTATCAATCCTACCAACAATGGTTTCGCCACACTCTAAACACGTTTTTTCGCCTGATTTTGCCATTTTATCTATTTGCTATCCGTTTACAAACGTTTACAAACGAATATAGTCGATTATAAACGATTACCATACGACTATTCTTTTTTCCTCCCCACACCTTTGTCACATCAATTGCAAAACATGCTGTTGACAAAAACGAAAATCAATTTTTAACACTTTAAATTTTACATGTATGACAACGTTACGAAACAATGTACAACTGATTGGCCGCTTAGGTAAAGACCCGGAAGTAAGAACTTTTGACAGCGGAAAGAAAATGGCCTCCTTCACTATCGCCACAAGCGATACATACAAAAATCAGAAAGGCGAGAAAGTAAAAGACACGCAATGGCACAACCTTGTGATCTGGGGCAAGCTGGCGGACATAGCTGGCCAGTATTTAAAGAAAGGAAGTGAAGTGGCGGTTTCAGGTAAACTGGTGCACCGTAATTACGAAACCACTGCGGGCGAAAAGAAATACATCACTGAAATTAATGTGAGCGATATGGTGATGCTCAGCTCGAAAGATTAACCGTTGTTTTTATTTCTCTCTTAAGCCCAGGCACAATTGTGTTTGGGCTTTTTTGTTTAATTCAAAATGCGCGAAGGTTCTGCTATTGAGATATTCATGGGAATTCCAACGCGTGCTTTATCATATATTGTTTCTCCGCAGGAATGTTCTGATCTAACGATCTGAATTTTGCTGGTGTAATGCCAGCACGCTCCCCATAGATTTCAAAATAGGCTTGTTGAATTTGATCTAATGTGGCAGTATAAATTGCGTAACTCGTTCCACGATCCGTCTTCAATGAAACAATTGCAGCAGTGGAATTTTCCAAGAGATTTTTTTCATGGCCATAATTCAGGACAAATCTTTTTATTTCGTCTTTCATGTTTAATATTTCCGATTGTCTTACGCCTTCAATAAGGTATTGATCCTGTGAATTAATCTGAATTGAAAATAAATTTCTTTCCTTCGTTTCAGCTATTGGTTGATCAATGAGTGGAGGCGGAGGAAGCAGTAGAAGTAAGCCTTTGTCGCTTTTGATAACCGCGGTCATCAGAAAAAAAGTAAGCAGCAAAAAGGCAATATCAGCCATTGAACTCGTGCTGACCTAAGCCGAGCTGTACTTTTTGAGGTAGCTCATATAGTAAATGGTTTGTTTGATATTGAAATGATGAGGCAGCTGAAGAGTCACTTCCTACAAAATAATTCTTCTTTCGAAAGGTTTTAAGTAATAGGATTCTTCACCAATTTTCTCCGCTGATCAAATTATATAATGCTCTGGTTTAACCATTAAAATTTAACGTGTAACTTTACCCACCGATGAGTTTGATATATCCTTCTTTTCTCTGGGCGCTTGCAGCTCTTTCCATTCCCATCATCATCCATTTATTTAATTTCAGAAGAACCACGAAGATCTATTTTTCGAATACGCGGTTTTTAAAACAGGTAAAGGAGGCCACCTCCGCCAAGCGGAAACTGAAGCATTACCTTATTCTGGCTTCGCGGCTGTTGTTCTTGTTCTTTTTGGTAATGGCGTTTTGCCAGCCCATTATTCCCGCCAAGGAACAATTTGGAACCAATCGGAACATCGTTCTATACCTTGATAATTCCCAAAGCATGTCGGCTCAAATGACGGATAAGGTAAGAGGACTTGATGCGGCTACGAATTTTTCAAGAAGCATCGTTGAGCTCTTTCCGGCTGACACCCGATACAAACTCCTGACCAACGATTTCTCACCGTTCTCCAATACCTTTAAAACGAAAGCGGAAATACTGGATCTGCTGGCGCAGGTCAGACTGTCGTCTATTAGTCGCTCCATGTCAGAAGTGATCGAGCGCATTCAGCAGAATAAAGCAGATGAACAGGTTGAAACATTCTGGATTTCGGACCTGCAAAAATCGACACTGGGCCAGGTTTCGAATTTAGTTGATAGCGCGTACAGGCTGCATTTGGTACCTATTCACTTTGATGAACTCTCGAATGTATTTGTCGATTCGGTTTTTTTGGAGAACCCATTTGCAGCAGGTGGTGAGAAAAATGTACTTCATGTAAAAGTGCGCAATGATGGAAGGAAAGCAGTGGATCAACTTAACCTGAAACTTTCCATCAACAACGTTCAGGCGGCAACAACATTAATAAATGTTCCGGCAAACGGAATAACAGAAACAAGTTTTGATTTGGCATCCGGGCTGACCGGTTTGAATGAAGCCCGGGTTAGTTTCAATGATTTTCCGGTTAGTTTCGATAATGAATTTTACTTCGCCTTAAATTTTACTGAAAAGATCAACGTCATTGAAATCAAAAGCGAAACAAAGCCTACCGTTATTGAAAGTGTTTTTGGTAACAAAGAGGTATTTCGCTTTCGCGGATATTCAATAGGCAATTTTAATTATAGCTTATTGAGTCAGGCTGATTTAGTGGTTGTGAATGGATTGAATACAATCGATCCTTCACTGGCGATTGCCTTGCGGAATTACATCTCAAGTTATGGCACTGTATTATTTATACCCGGTACCAAACCTGATATAACCAATTTTCGAAACGTTCTTCAATTATCAATGCTCAACGAATTGCCAGATGGTGCAATGATGGAACTTGATAAACCAGATTTCTCCAATCCTTTTTTCGAAAATGTATTTGAAGAGAAATCAACATCACTCGTTATGCCAAAGGCCAATAAAATATTGGATTGGGGCAGCGATCGTTCTGCCATTCTTCAATTTAAAAACGATCAACCTTTTCTTTCCACCTTCAACCAGAGAGGAAAGGTTTATGTATTGGCCTCTTCGCTTGATCCAACCCAAACGGATTTTGCAAACCATGCATTGTTTGTGCCAGTGATGTATCGACTTGCAGCAAGTGGAAAGAAAAATGAAAGCAAGACTTATTATTCCGTGAATGAAGATCATATTAATCTGCATGTTGATAGTTTGCGCAATGATGAGCCGTTGCGCTGGATTGGTTCGGAAGAAATTATTCCGGCACAGCGAAAGGTAGATGACAATTTGGTTTTTGATATTCCTAAATTCTCCATTGCAAAAGGATTTTATAAAGTGACAGCCGGCCGTGATACGGTAAGTCTTTTAGCCTTCAATCTTGATCAGGCCGAATCGCGCATGGAACAATACACAGGAGAAGAAGTGAAAACCATGTTAGGATCGGGTGAAAACATCAGCATTTTTGACGTAGCCTCTGCTGAAGCTTTCAGCAACGAAATAAAGGAGCGATATTTGGGCAAACCATTGTGGAAGTATGCGTTGATTTTGGCGTTGTTCTTCCTTTTTGTTGAAGTACTTTTAGTTCGGTTTTTGAAAGGTTAACGATGAAGGGTTAATCGTTAATCGTGAATGAAAACTATAAGCGTCAATATTCATGAAGAGAAAAAGATAAGCTCAATTCAATGCAGAATTTAATTTACCAATGTATACCCACAATTAACGGATAACGATTAACCGATAACGTATCAACAAGAGGCATGAAAATTCTGATTCAAAACGCTGAAATAATTAACGCCAATTCCCCTTTTCATCAACAAGAGAAAAATGTCCTGATTGCTAACGGACGAATTGCAGAAATCGGTGATAAAAACTATTCAGCCGATAAGGTAATTGCCGCCAAGGGCATGAAGCTTTCTGTTGGATGGTTTGATTTGGGAACTTTCATTGGCGATCCTGGCCTTGAGCACAAAGAAGATTTAGAATCAGGAGCAAAGGCTGCTGCGGCTGGAGGCTTTACTGAAATTGCGATCGTACCAAACACATCCCCCTCTGTACAATCCAAAAATGAAATCACTTACATAACCCGCAACAACGATAGTCGGTTGGTAAAAATTCATGCGTTGGCTTCGGTTACTAAAAATAATAAAGGAGAAGAACTAACCGAGATGATCGACTTGCATGAAGCAGGTGCAGTTGGTTTTACGGATGGATTAAAACCGATTTGGCACACCGATATTTTATTGAAGTCACTTCAATACCTTCAAAAGTTCAATGGCATTGTTATCGATCACCCTGAAGACACGTGGTTAAATTTATTCGGGCAAATGCATGAAGGTATTAACAGTACCATGCTCGGATTGAAAGGTATGCCGCGCATAGCGGAAGATATTGCGGTAAGTAAAAACATTAAGATACTGGGTTATGCCGGAGGCAGGCTGCACTTCGCACACCTTTCATCGGCAAAGTCAATTGATTTGATTCGTGCTGCAAAGAAGAAATTAAACTTAAGCTGCGATATTGCTTCGTATCAACCTTTATTAGATGATAGTTTACTTTCAACCTTCGATACCAATTATAAAGTAAATCCCCCCTTGCGAGAGAAGAGCGACAACGAATCATTGATCAAAGCATTGAAAGATGGAACCATTGATGTGATTTGTTCAGGACATGTACCCCATGAAGATGAAAGTAAAAGTTTAGAATTTGATTTGGCAGATTTTGGAATTATTAACCTTCAGACTTTCGGGGCAAACCTCACCGAGCTTTCGAAATCAATGGGTTGGGATGTTCTGCTGGAAAAAGTGACAACGAACCCTCGTCAACTTTTAGGATTAGAAATTCCAAAAATTGAAATGAATGAGAAAGCAAACCTTACCTTATTTGATCCAAACCGTGTGTGGATGTTTGATGAGAAAACAAATTTCTCGAAAGCCAAAAATTCGCCCTGGTATGGTCAAGAAATTACGGGCAAGGCCGTGGCTGTTTTTAACAATTCAAAACATTGGTTTGATACTGCATCATGAAATTGCCTGTACTGTTTAAAACCTCGGCCCGCTATGGTGCGGTCTCTGGTACACTCGCATTTATCCTGCTTATCGTATCGTATTATTTAGGGAGACATCCCATGCTTGTTTCCCCATTGCTTGATTTCAGGATATTGCTTTTTGGGATTTTTACTTTTTTTGCTCTCCGTGAATTTCGCGATTATAACCAGGAAGGATTTTTGTCTTTCGCGCAAGGTATGTTGGGTTCGCTTATGGTTGTTTTTGTTTCATCCGTTATTACCTCTGCTTTATTAATTGCCTTCGGAAAATGGGAAGATGGTTTTGTTGCCATGTTTATCAGAGAAAGTATAGAGTATTATAAAACATTTCCCAAAGAAGATATCGAACGCATCGGAAAAGAAACCTTTCAACGTAATTTAGATGCACTTCCTGCTACTAACATTTCAAGACTTGCCGGAATCCACTTTTTTCAAGGTTCCGTCATTGGCTTTTTTATAAGTATTATTGTATCAGTAATTTTAAGACAACAACCTAAAACCTAAAAATTATGGAAGAAACGACAACTCCTGCACCAACAATAATGTCAGTTGGTCTTAAGTTCGGAGCAATTCTTGGACTAGTCTCAATCATTCAAAGTTTGATTGTTTTTGCAATTGGATCAAATCCACTTACCAGCGATTGGAAAAATACAGTTGTAGGCATCGCTATTTCTGTTGCTGTAATCATATTTGCTCAGAAAGCTTTTAAAGATGGCGGAGACGGATACATGAGTTATGGTCAAGGTCTCGGTATAGCAATGGTCACTTCTATGATTGCCATTGCAATTGGAATGGTATTTACTTTCGTCTATATTAATTTCATTGACACAACAGCATTTGAAGCTATTTGGGAAAAGGCAGCGGAGGACATGGAGGCCAAAGGCCAGAGTCAGGAACAGATTGATATGGGATTAGAATGGGGAAGAAAACTGTTTTGGGTAATGTATTTAATAGGAGGTGCATTTGGATCATTTATCGTTGGATTAATCGTTACCATATTCACTCAAAAGAAAGCTCCTGAACAAACATTCTAGTGGGACAATTGGATATATCAATTATCATTCCTGCAAAAGACGAAGAGGAGTCTATTCCTGAACTTTGCCAATGGATAAGCCGTGTGATGCAAACACACGGCTTATCTTATGAAGTTATTTTTATTGACGATGGCAGCACTGATGGAACATGGGAGGCTATTTTGAAAATCAATCAGGAGAATCAACACATCAAAGGCATTCGGTTCAACCGGAATTTTGGAAAATCGGCTGCGTTGCAAATAGGTTTTCGGTCTGCACTAGGTAAGGTAGTCATTACTATGGATGCCGATTTGCAAGATAGTCCGGACGAAATACCAGAGCTATATAAAATGATAACGCAAGATGGATTTCATCTTGTTTCAGGATGGAAGAAAAAACGTCACGATCCTCTTTCAAAAACGATTCCTTCCAAGTTTTTCAATTACCTCACCCGCAGGATGTCAGGCATAAAGCTTCATGACTTCAATTGTGGATTGAAAGCATATCAGAATGTAGTGGTGAAGAACATTTCAGTATATGGCGAAATGCATCGGTACATTCCGGTTATCGCCAAGTGGGCAGGATTTAATAAGATCACTGAAAAGGTAGTAGAGCACCGTGAGCGCAAACATGGCTATTCCAAATTTGGTTTAGGACGCATGCGCGGAATCTTAGATGTGCTCAGCATTACGTTTATGGGTAAGTTCGGAAAAAAGCCCATGCATTTTTTTGGCACCTTAGGTACTTTATCTTTTTTATCAGGTTTTATTTTTACAATCAAAGTTCTTTGGGATAAAGTGGATGCATCCTACATTTCAAAAATTCCATTAAAACGTGAAGTCACCCAGCAGCCGTTGTTTTACCTGGCACTCGTTGCTTTAGTAATCGGTGTTCAACTTTTTCTGGCTGGTTTTTTAGCAGAGATGTTTGCTACACAATCCATATCCAAACGTGATTACCTTGTTATTGATAATGTAGGGATGGAGGCTCCGAAGGCAGAGTCTAAAATTCCGAGTTACGGGTCAAGGGTCTAAAGTTTGGATACCTTTGAACCAGGAACCACACCAGACATAAATTTTAAAATTGAAGTATTGAACCAGGCTAAGTATTCAATTATAGTTCCGGTATTCAATCGTCCGCAGGAGGTTGATGAATTATTAGGAAGTTTACTTCAACAGACGTTTAAAAATTTCGAAATAATTATCGTTGAGGATGGATCCACCAATCGTTGTGATCAAATCGTTGATCAATTTAGAGACAAACTAAGGATAGAGTATTTTTTTAAACCCAATTCAGGTCCCGGCCCAAGTCGTAACGCTGGCTTTTCGATAGCGAAAGGTAATTTTTTTGTAGTGTTCGATTCAGACTGCATAATACCTTCAACCTATTTTGAAGCGGTTGAGAAATCTCTGGAAGAGAATAATTATGATGCATGGGGAGGGCCTGACAGAGCACACGAAGATTTTTCAATTGTGCAGCGTGCAATGGGTTATACTATGTCGTCAGTGCTAACCACGGGCGGTATTCGTGGAGGCAAAAAGCGATTGGGTTGGTTTCAACCCAGAAGTTTTAATATGGGTATTTCACGAAAGGTATTTGAACAGACAAAGGGTTTTGCTTTCGATCGTTTCGCTGAAGACATTGAGTTTAGCATTCGTATGAAAAATGCCGGCTTCCATATTGGGCTTATTCCGGATGCGTATGTTTATCATAAACGCAGAACTAATTTCAGTCAGTTTTACAAGCAGGTTTTTAATTTTGGGAGAGGTCGGGTGTTGGTGGGAAGAAAACATCCTCAGGAAATCAAATTAACTCATTGGTTTCCCAGTCTGTTTGTAATGGGGGTTGCCGCTGTTCCGTTCATGCTAATTTTTAATCCTCTTCTTTTTAAAATTGGTGCACTTTCAATATTGCTTTATCTCATCCTGCTACTCATTCATTCCCTTTCGGTGAACAAAAATCTGGCGGTGGCTTTTTTTTCAGTCCCAGCGGCAATCGTTCAATTGAGCGGATACGGGCTCGGTTTTTTGTCAGAAAAGTTAAAATCATACACGCCTTAGTCTCTAATATAAGGCCAGGTATATTGAATGCAATCGAATTTTGTATATTTTTATCTGATTTTTGATTAAAAACCTTTACCAGCCTTACATGAAGAAGCTCTACTATTTTGGTTTTATTATTGGTCTTCTCAGTATTCTGAACCCCGCATTTTGCCAGGTAGCAAACGAATTGGAACCAGGGTATTATGTGGTGGTTAGTGCCTACGCGAAATCGCGTGAGAATGTAGCACAGAATTATGTTGAGGTGTTAAAACTAAAAGGTTATAAAGCATCCTATGGTTTCAATTCCAGTCGCAATTTGTATTTCGCCTATCTTCACTACTTTGACAATTTAAAAGCATCGTTACAAGAGATGCGAAACACCCGAAGTAAAGGAGAGTTTAAAGAAGCTTGGGTACGTGTTATTCCAGGTGACATAATTGAAGCGCCACTTGTAACGCAAGCTCCAGTGCCAGTTGAAAAAGTTACACCAATTGGAGAAACAGTAGCAACCGAGACAGCGGTAAAAGAGATAATAGTGGAAGATCCAGACCCCATCATTGATAATCCGGAGATCAAACAATATCCGGTAATGACATTGGGTAATACCGAAGTTTTTCTAAGCCTTTATAATGCAAGAAACAATCGTATTGTTGATGGCACCGTAGTGGTGATTGACACAGATCGTTCAAAGCAATTAACCAAAGTGCCTGGTAATGAATATCTCGTATTGCCGGATCCAAAAAGTAAATCAGGTCAACTTACATTGGTATGTGATGCTTTTGGATATCGCAAAGTTCAGCAAGAAATAAATTATCCGTTGCCATTGGCTGACACTGTTAAATCCTACATCGATTTAATGGGTACCACGCTTGTTATTAAGTTTGATTTGATTCGTTATCACAAAGGTGATATTGGCACATTGTATAATGTTTACTTCTACAACGATGCTTCCATTATGCGTCCGGAGTCTAAGTTTGAGTTGAACAGCTTACTTCAGATGATGCAGGAGAACCCAAAATATAAAATTCGTCTGCATGGCCACAGCAATGGTAATTATCATGGAAAGATTATATCGATGGGACCAGACAAGGACTTCTTTTCGCTGGATGGATCAAAGCAAGGAGTTGGTTCAGCGAAAGATCTTTCAGGCAATCGTGCAGAAATCATTAAGGAATATTTAGTAGCGAATGGAGTTGAAGCAAGTAGAATGGAAGTAAAAGCATGGGGTGGTAAACGCCCGCTTTACGACAAGCATAGTGTAAACGCCCAAAAGAATGTGCGCGTTGAAGTTGAGATATTAGAAGAGTAAAAAATGGTATGTATTGTATAAAGTAAAAGACCTTCGCACGAAGGTCTTTTTTTTGTCTCTGGCTATTTGAACAAACCATACCTTACACCTGCGAATAAACGAATACCTTGATTGGGTGCGAAGACGTAGGATGGATCAAAGGTAAGAGCGTATGGATTACTGGTAGTTGGTACTACATTTCCTGTGTTTGAAAAGGTAAGTGCATTGGGGTTGTTAGGTGTTGGTACCACATTGCCATTGGTATCGAATTGCACGAACTCCACTTGTTTATCAAAAGGATCGCGTGAGCGTGCAATGCTATTTTTAGGAGGTGTATAGTTTAGTAAATTTTTAACACCACCATAAATTGTCCAACGTTCGTTGAGTTGCTGAGAGAGCTGAACGTTTTGAATACTCCAGATCGGTGATTCGTCTGAACGCGGATCAAGTTCACCCAGCACAGGTAATTTCATTGGGCCATAAAGGTTCCCGGTATAATCAATGCTAAGGCGTTTCGTCAGAGGGTAGGATACAGACCACACTCCAGTGTACTGTTCAGTTAATAGCTGACGCGATTTTATTTCATTTCCGTTGTCATCATTTTTTACGGAGAATACATTCATCAATGTTCCGCCAGCAATAATTTTAAGTCCGTTGGTAAAACCAATATCAAAATTGGCAGATATACCTTGTGATACAGCGTGACCATTTAGATTGGTGTAGATGATTTGATTTTCATTTGTAGTGTAGTCTGGAATGATTTTGTTATCGAAGTAGGTGTAAAATGCAGTTACATCAACACCAATAAAACCATTCCCCATCACAATTTTCTTAACGTAGTTTATGTTTCCGTTCCAGGATGTCTCGGGTCTTAAATCCTCTAGAAAAACAACTTGTCGTGCTCCGGTAAGGGCAGCATGGTCTTCTGTAAATACATTAGCTACGCGATAACCATTGCCGACACTCACACGCAAAACATCCAATTTATTTTTTGAAGTCCATTTGTAATTTAATCGTGGCGTGAAAATATTTCCATGAATGGAGTTGTGATCGTATCTCGCGCCTAGCAACAATTTATTTTGTGCATTGATTACAATTTCATCCTGCACAAATATTCCGGGAAGCCAAATAGTTGAAGGTTGATTTGATAATCCATCGGCCGATGAAGTTGCAGAGGTATTATCATCATACCAGGTGTAACGCAAGGCAGCGCCAACTAAAAGATCATGTACTCCAATACTTTTGTTCCAGGTAAGTTGACCAAAACTTATTTTCTGATCGGCATTGAACGAGGTTTTTCCATAGTATGAATTTTGATTGTGACCATTCATTGAAAAACGGAAGATGATATTTTCTTTCAGTGGTAATTGATAAGCGCCCAGTAGTTCCCATCGTTTGGTATAAATACTTTCAGCATAAAGACTATCGCCTCCACGAAAATCCTTTGTCCAATTCATATCTCCTCCCCAGCGGTCTTCATAGTTCATTCTTCCTGCTATTGTGAAAATGCGGTTGTCTTTTCTGTCAAAACTAATTTTGTTAAAAATTGAAATCCGGTTTTGTAAAGTGATGTCGGTGAAACCATCATCATTATGATCAACAGGATTTTGATAGTTGAAGTAGTTGATACCAAATAGCGATTGTGCCTTTTTACTGAGATTGAATTTCAATCCGATGTCGGTATTAAACTCTCCCCATGAAGTTGCAAACTGATCAATCGATACATTTGCGGCAGTATTTGGTCTTTTCGTTATCACATTTACTAATCCACCAACGGCTTCAGATCCATAGAGTGTTGACGCAGGTCCTTTCACAATCTCCACCCGATCAATCAGAGAAGATGGGATTCCTGTTAATCCATATACGGTTGATAGGCCACTTACTATTGGCATGCCATCAATCAATATCATGGTGTAAGGTCCCTCCAATCCATTGATGTGAATATCTCCTGTATTACAAACATTGCAATTGAGTTGAGGTCGAACTCCATTCACGTTTGTCAGTGATTCAAACAAACTCGGTGCTGGGTTTTTCTGAAAGAAGGTAGGGGTATAGACTTCAATCGGCACAGGGCTATCCATTTTGGATACTTCTTTTAACGAACCGGAAATGACAACCACTTCCTGTAATTGGCTTACATCTTCTTCTAATGCGACATTGAGCTGAACAGGGCTGATGCTATTTATAGTTACCGTGACTTTTTTACTGATATATCCAATTCCTGAAAATTGAAGTTGATGTTTTCCAAACGGAATATTCACAAGGGAAAATTTCCCATTTACATCAGTTGATGTGCCAATGGTTGTGCCAGTTAAACTAACATTTAAAAACTCAGCTGGATTACTGTTTGACTTCACAGAACCCTCAATAGAACCCATGTTCTGAGAAAAACCGGTAAGACCGATAAAACAGAGTACAATGGCTAACATGCTTTTCATTTCCTCCTCTTAATTTTAGAGTAGCAAACTTAATGTGTTAGGTCATATTAAACAAATATTTAGACTAATCTAAAATATTAAACAATCGAAATGTTAGGTTTCTATCCCTGCGAGGGCTAATTGATCAGGAAAAGTGCGAGGTTGAGCATCAAGTTTCTACAGCAATCAATTCAGCGAAACAAGTAAGCGCGGGTTGAAATGGCGCATTTGAATGGGCTAGTAAGTTCAAACAAAACCACCCTCTTTACCTTTATTCATGTGATTATTAGAATCACTTTACTATTTTGCGCCCTTTACACTACAAACTAACCTAGAAGTGCTACTATGATTACAGTCGGAAGCCACAGACTGTCGGCCGCAGATTTTGAAAAGGTACTCTACCACAAAGAGAAAGTTCAGTTGGAGGATACAGCCACCAAAGAGGTAGAGAAGAGTTTTGAGTTTCTGAAGACATACTCGCAGAACAAAATAATTTACGGCATTAATACCGGCTTTGGGCCGATGGCGCAATACAAAATCAGTGAAGAGGATCAGCGTCAGCTTCAGTTTAATTTAATCCGCAGTCATAGTTCAGGATCTGGTCAACCTATTGCCGAAGACCTGGCGCGTGCTACTATGTTGGCTCGACTAAACAGTTTAATGCAAGCAGCCTCTGGTGTACATCCCTCAACGGTTACCTTGTTGAGAGATTTGCTCAATGAGAATATCACAGCTTGTATTTTTGAGCGTGGTGGTGTTGGTGCAAGTGGTGATTTGGTTCAACTGGCTCACCTGGCATTGAACCTGATTGGCGAAGGTGAAGTATTATCCGATGGTAAGTGGCAATCAGCAAAAGAAACCTTTGCAGCTAAAAAGATCACACCACTTGATGTGCACATGCGTGAAGGTCTTGCACTGATGAATGGAACTTCTGCTATGACAGGAATAGGTATGGCCAACATTATTCATGCTCAGTACTTGCTTCGCATCTCTACGATTTTATCTGCCATCACCAACGAGTTGATGAAATCGTTTGACGATCATTTTTCGTTTGAACTCAATCAAGTAAAACATCACAAAGGCCAATCGAAAGTTGCCGAAGACATTCGCACTATTCTTTCAGACAGTAAATTGATTCGCAAACGACCTGATCATTTATATCATAAAAAAATTGAGGAGGCTGTATTCACCGATAAGGTTCAGGAATATTATTCTTTGAGATGTGTCCCTCAGATTCTTGGACCGGTTTACGATACTGTATTGGAAGTAAGACAGGTATTGGAAGATGAAGTGAACTCCGCGAACGATAACCCAGTTATTGATCACAAACGCGAGAATGTTTACCATGGAGGAAATTTTCATGGCGATTATGTTTCCCTTGCGATGGATAAACTAAAGATTGTGATGACAAAACTCACGATGTTATCCGAACGACAATTGAATTATTTACTGAACGATAAACTCAATCAAAAACTTCCTCCCTTCATCAATTTAGGAAAATTAGGATTGAACTTTGGTTTGCAGGGTATGCAGTTTACAGCAACTTCTACCACAGCAGAGAATCAAACTCTTTCGTTCCCTATGTATCTTCACAGTATTTCGAATAATAACGACAATCAGGATATTGTGAGTATGGGTAGCAATGCAGCATTGATGACCCGCAAGGTAATTGACAACAGCTTTGATGTGTTGGCCATCCAAACACTGGCGCTTGTCCAGGCCATTGATTATCTAAAATGTCAAACCCGTCTTTCTACCTTCACACATAAATTGTATGAAGAAGTGCGACAGATCGTAGGCCCGATTGTAGATGATCAGCCACGCTACAATGATATACAAGCGATGAGAAAATATTTAATCACTCTCGGCTCAACTGTTAAGTTATCTATCTAGTATCTGATGTCTAATATCTAAGTCTAATTAAAATGAAATACGCATTAGTCACAGGAGGTTCTCGCGGCATTGGTCGCTCCATTTGTTTGAAGCTTGCTGATCAAGGTTATAATATTTTAATCAACTACAAGAGCAACGATGGTGAAGCGGCAAAGACCGCTGCGCTTGCTGAAGAAAAAGGTATTCAGGCTGAATTACTCAAGTTTGATGTTTCAGACAAAGCACAAGTTGATCTTGTATTGGGCGGATGGATTGAAGCCAACAAAGACAAAGAAATAGAAGTGTTGGTTAACAACGCAGGCATTCGCGAAGATGCGTTGATGATCTGGATGACAGACGATCAATGGAAGAATGTGTTGGGGTCAAGTCTTGATGCTTTTTATTATGTAACGCGACAAGTCATCAACAGCATGTTGGTGAAACGATATGGCAGAGTTGTGAGTGTGGTTTCGCTCTCAGGCTTAAAAGGTATGCCCGGACAAGTAAATTATTCTGCTGCAAAAGCCGGAGTAATCGGAGCCACAAAAGCACTAGCACAGGAAGTGGCCAGAAGAGGTATTACCGTAAATGCTGTTGCTCCAGGTTTTATTCGCACCGATATGACTCAGGATTTGAACGAAAAAGATTTGAAGGGCCTCATACCTATGCAGCGATTTGGTGAGCCCGAAGAAGTAGCTGATGCTGTAGCATTCCTGGCATCTCCAAAAGCATCTTACATTACTGCCAATGTTATTTCCATCAACGGAGGTTTATATTCATAATTAGAGGGTTGCCAGTTTCCAGTCGCTGGTGACTGGTAACCGGCAACTTGCAATTCACTTCAGTCACGTTACTTCAATAGTTCACCCATTCAATTTCGGATGTGGTATTCTCGCTTTTATGATAAGAAAATTTATTTTTGCATCTTGACAACAGGTATGTTCGTATGTAGAGCATCACTTTTATTGGTCTTAGTGGTTTTAAATGGAAAGAGTCGTTATTACAGGATTAGGAATTTATTCCTGCATAGGTAAAGATCTAGCAGAAGTAAAGCAGTCACTTTATGATGGAAAATCCGGGATCACTCTGGATTTGGCTAGAAAAGAAATGGGCTATCGATCCAGCCTCACTGGGTTTGTGGAGCGCCCTGTATTAAAAGGTGTCCTTGATCGAAGAGCACGCGTAATGCTGCCTGAACAAGGTGAGTATGCCTTTATGTCTACCACCGAGGCTTTACGCAATGCAGGTCTGGATCAGGACTACATCGATCAGAATGAAATCGGGATTATTTTCGGAAACGACAGTTCAGCTCAACCCGTAATTGAAGCCATCGATATTATTCGCGATAAGAAAGACACCATGATGGTGGGTTCAGGATCCGTATTCCAGGTGTTGAACTCAACCATTAACATGAACCTCGCCACTATTTTCAGGCTGAAGGGAGTCAATTTTACTGTAAGTGCTGCGTGTGCCAGTGGTTCACATTCTATTGGCCTGGCGTATATGTTCATCCGAAACGGAATGCAAGACTGTATTATTTGTGGAGGAGCACAGGAGACCAACAAATTTTCAATGGGCAATTTCGATGCGCTTGGAGCATTCTCCATTCGCGAAAACAATCCTACTGCTGCTTCTCGCCCGTTTGATAAAAATCGTGACGGCCTGGTGCCGAGTGGAGGAGGAGCTACTGTTATTGTAGAAAGTTTAAGTTCAGCAAAGAGGCGTGGTGCTAAAATTCTGGGAGAGGTAATTGGATATGGGTTCTCCTCTAATGGCGAGCATATTTCCAATCCTAGTGTTCAAGGTCCTGCCCGATCGCTCAGAATGGCTATGAAATCTTCTGGACTTTCCGCTGCTGATATTGATTACATAAACGCTCATGCCACATCAACACCAGCTGGAGATACGAGCGAAGCAAAGGCCATTTATGATGTCTTTGGAGAGAAATTCACCCCTGTAAGCTCTACGAAATCGATGACGGGACACGAATGCTGGATGGCTGGGGCAAGTGAAATTGTATATTCTTTGTTGATGATGGAGAACGGCTTTATTGCGCCTAACATCAATTTTGAGACCCCGGATGAAGATTCCGCTAAATTGAATATCATTGCGAAAACGATGAATAAGAATATTGACGTATTTTTGTCGAATTCCTTCGGCTTTGGAGGAACAAATTCTACTTTGATTGTTAAGAAATGGAAACAATAGTAATGGAGAGAACAGCAATAATTGAGAAGATTAATGGGTTTTTGATGGAGGAGTTCGAGGTTGAGGAAGGTAAGATAACACCTGAAGCAAATCTCCGTGAAACACTGGAATTAGATAGTTTGGATTACATAGACCTGGTTGTGGTAATTGAAAATAATTTTGGTTTTAAGGTAAAGGCTGAAGATTTTGCTTCAATCCAGACATTTCAGAATTTTTATGAATATGTAATTGGTCGCCTGGAAGGTAAAGCCGCTTCTTAATTATGCCGCAGTGGCAAGGTAAATCGAAGGGCACTGTTCTGGGGTATCAAATCTTTGTTTTTGTCTGTAAGTACCTTGGCGTTTATCCTGCTTACTTTATTCTTCGCTTTGTTGCCCTTTATTATTTTTTGTTTTCGTGGCAATCGTCAAGTCATACCTATAATTATTTCAGAAAGCGATTCCATTATGGAAGGCTTACCTCACTTATAAAGCTCTATCAGAACTATTATGTCTTTGGGCAAACCCTGTTGGATAAGTTTATCATTATGGCAGGAATACCACAAAGCTTCACCTTTCACCATGATGGTAGTGAAAATCTGGTGAAGATGATGCAGAATGGTAAAGGCGGCATTTTAATAAGTGGACATGTTGGTAATTGGGAAGCAGCCGGACATCTCTTGAGAGATTTGAATGTACACGTGAATGTTGTGATGTATGATGGGGAGCATCAGCGCATCAAAGATTATCTGGACAAACAAACCGGAGGTTCGAACTTCAAAATTATTTTAATTAAAAGTGATATGTCGCATGTATATGCCATTGGCGATGCATTGCTACGGAATGAACTAATCTGTCTTCATGCTGATCGTTTTATGAAAGGAAATAAAACTGCATCAGTAGGTTTTTTAGGTGAGCCTGCATTATTCCCAATTGGTCCATTTTTATTGGCTGCTAGTTTTAAGGCCCCGGTATCAATGGTGTATGCTTTCAAAGAAACTGCTCAGCATTACCATTTTTTTAGTAGCGAATTAATAATTCGGCAAGAGCAAGAACCAAAAGATAAATTCATTGAAAGAATGATGAATACCTTTGTAAAAGACCTTGAGCAAAAAGTAAAAATTTATCCACTTCAGTGGTTTAATTATTATAACTTTTGGGAAAAATAATGCTGGTCAATCGACACGATATCACACAATACGTTCCGCAGCGCAATCCTATTGTAATGGTACATGAGTTAGTAGCTGCAAATGACGAACAGGCTTCTACCTCCTTTACCATCGAACCCGGAAATATATTTCTTTCCAATGGATATTTTGCCGAACCTGGATTGATTGAGAACATTGCTCAGACGGCAGCAGTGCAAGCCGGTTATCATTGCATTCAAAATAAAATACCTGTACCCATTGGATACATAGCCGCTGTTAAAAATTTAAAAATCCTGAATCTTCCAAAAGAAAACTCAGTGATTAACACACGTGTAAAGGTTACCAATAAGGTATTGGATGTAACCGTTATTGAAGGTGCCATTGAGCAGGACGGAGAATTAATGTGTTCATGTGAAATGAGAATATTTATTAGACCACAATCTTAAAAAAATGAGAATTATGAAAATCACGATGGCGGTTGTATTGCTAATGCTGATTGGATCGGCCACTCTAAAAGCACAAGACCGAAACGATATCTTTGATCCCAAGGTTAGTGTTACCTGGTTGGGTATTGATTTCAGCGAAGCGAAATTTATTGGTGACCGTGAACGATTCGGTTCAGAATCTGATGTTCGTCACTTGATTGACGCCTGGAATGATTTAGTAATAAAGGAAGCGGATAAGTATAATATTGCAGTTGCCATAGATAGAAAGACACTTACCAATGAAATCAATGTAACCAAAGAGCACAATACTGAACTTGATGTTCTGGCCGCGTTTTCTGATGACAAAAAAGATTACGTCCACTTGAATAAAGAAGACGTGTTGGAAATTATTGCGAGCTATGATTTTAAAGGCTTAACTGGAATTGGATTGATGTTTAACGTAGAGAGTTTTAGTAAGCTAGATGTAGAAGGATCAGCCTGGATTACCTTTATAAATTTGGGGACTAAGGAGGTACTTTTAACAGAGCGTTTAACAGCACCTCCAGGTGGTGCGGGCATGCGGAATTACTGGGCAGCCTCAATCCTGAAAATGATTGAAGCGATCAAGAAGAAGGAATTCGATGCTTGGCAGAAAAAAAAGTAATTGTTCTTAATAACAGCTTTGATGACATCCATAAAAAGTGAAGAGGGTGAAGGTGTTTTAAAAAAGGAAGTCATCCGAAAATCCTTATCATACCGTACAGAAATGAATGTACGCTTTAACGAAGCTGACCCGCTCGGCATCGTATGGCATGGTCATTATCTGCGGTACTTTGAAGACGGTCGCGAAGCTTTTGGGAAAGCGTATGGGTTATCATACCTGGATGTATATCAACAAGGTTTTGCCGTTCCGGTTGTGTCCGCTGAATGCCATTATAAAAAACCACTTCGGTATGGTGATCATATGATCATCGAAACTACCTGTGTGAATGTTGCTTCTGCCAAACTAACATTTGAATACAAAATTTTTGATGCCGCTACTACGGGATTAGTAGCGCACGGTTCTACCGTTCAGGTTTTTGTGGATGCTAAAACATTTGACCTTCAGTTAACCAATCCTGATTTTTTTGAGAACTGGAAAAAAAATCATTTAAAGTAGCAGCATGAAAAAAGTATGGATGGCTGCTGATTGTGTTTTGTCTCCGCTGGGATCGACAACAGAGGAGAATTTTAAAAGTATTCAAAAAGGCCTTTCCGGCATTCATCAAATTCACGATAGTCAATACAGTACAGTACCTTTTTTTGCCAGCAGCATACAAGACCTCATTGTTGAATCAGAGCAAACCCGATTCGAAGCAATGTGCAGTCATGTTATTAGGCATGTGCTGAAAGGTATTTCGTTACCAAGCGAAAGAACGATTCTGATTTTATCTACAACAAAAGGCAACATCAGTTTACTGGAAGAGAATCAATCAGACCATCCACGAATTCACTTGCACGCAACGGCTGCATGGCTTTCCCATCAATTTAAAATCAAACATCATCTTGTGATTTCAAATGCATGCATCAGTGGAGTAATGGCTATGTTGGTTGCCAAGAGAATGCTGCATGGTAATCAATATGATCATGCTATCGTGGTGGGTGCAGATGTGCTAAGCAAGTTTGTGATCTCTGGTTTCCAGAGCCTTCAAGCGTTGAGTAATGAAATGTGTAAACCATTCGATGAAAATCGTATGGGTATTAATTTAGGCGAATGTGCTGCAGCTACTGTACTCACTTCAAAACCGAAAATATTTCCAGTGAAACCTGCTACTCTTATTCTTGGTGGTGGTTTAAGCAACGATGCCAATCACATCTCTGGTCCATCGCGCACGGGGGAAGAATTAGGTATGGCAATCCATGATGCACTGTCGGAGGCAGGTCTTTCTGCAGATGAAATTGATTTTGTTTCCGCGCACGGAACAGCAACAATTTATAATGATGAGATGGAAGCAAAAGCATTTAATCTTCTTGGTTTAAATAAAACTCCACTCAACAGTATGAAGGGATATTTCGGACATACCTTAGGTGCAGCCGGAGTAGTTGAGTCAATCATGAGTGCGCAATCATTGCAACATCAGGAACTTATTGCCACGAAGGGTTTTAAGTCATTAGGTGTTACAATGCCTTTACAGGTCATACAATCACCAGAAAAAAAAGCGATTAAAACTTGCCTAAAAACCTCATCGGGTTTTGGCGGTTGCAACGCAGCATTAATTTTACAGAACCAAACCAATTAATAAAGATGGATTTTTTTGAACACGATGGACTCACTGCTCTTCAGGCTAAAGAAGAAGCACAACGCATCGCCTTTGCTCCTTTTGTTTTTCAAGCTACACGTGTTTTGCGTGATTGTGGAATTTTAAAAGTTCTCCATGAAAACAGAAACGGCTTAACCTTCCAACAGATTATAGAAAAAGTAAACATGCCCGAATATGGTGTGCGCGTTTTGGTAGAGGCTGGTTTAGGGATGAAACTGATAACCTTAAAAGACAACATATACAACTCAACGAAAACAGCTTACTTTATTTTAAAGGATGAACTTACCCGCGTGAACATGGATTTTGTTCACGATGTATGCTATCAGGGAATGTTTTATTTGGATGAGAGTATAAAGAATGAGCGTCCTGAAGGATTAAAAGTATTAGGCCAATGGCCAACCATATATGAAGGGCTTTCAAAACTACCCAAGCATATTCAAAAGAGCTGGTTTGGATTCGATCATTTCTATTCTGATAATGCCTTTCCGCATGTATTGCCAGTTGTTTACAAAAACAAACCAAAAAAATTATTAGACATTGGTGGGAACACAGGTAAGTGGGCGCGCGAAAGTTTTCAGTTTGATAAGGATGTACAAATCACCATCATGGATTTACCGGGTCAGGTAGAAATGGCGCGCAAGCATCTTACTGAAATTGGTTTTGGAGATCGCATTAGTTTTTTTGAAACGAATATTTTAGATGAAACGAATCCTTTTCCAACAGGCTTTGATGCCGTTTGGATGAGTCAGTTTTTAGATTGCTTCTCAGAGGCAGAAATCATTTCCATATTAAACCGTTGCCGTAAAGCATTGGCGCCAAACGGCTCAATTTATATTTTAGAAACATTTTGGGATTGTCAGCGCTTTGAAGGTTCGGCCTTTTCACTTCAACAGACGTCATTGTATTTCACAGCCTTGGCAAATGGTAACAGTCAGATGTACGACTCAAAAGTTTTTATGCGCTGCGTAGAAAAAGCCGGGTTAGTGTGTGTTGAAGAGCATAATGATATTGGGTTGAGTCATACCTTATTGATCTGCAAACCCAGATAGTGACAACATTAAATTCGTGAATAACTTTTTATTGAATTGAGAATGGCTGAAAAAATTGATGTCCTTATTATTGGTGCGGGACCTGCCGGTTCGATTGCTGCTGCCATGATACACAAAGAAGGTCTATCCGTGCGAGTGGTAGAGCGTGAAAAATTTCCACGCTTTGTTATTGGTGAGAGTTTATTGCCGCGGTGCATGGAGGTATTGGAAGATGCTGAATTACTCGAAGCAGTTAAAGCCAAGAACTTTCAACAAAAATTCGGAGCCAAGTTTGTAAAAGGAGATGATGTAGCCGATTATAATTTCTCAGAACAATTTACCAAAGGCTGGACGTGGACATGGCAAGTGCCCCGCGCTGAATTTGATTTAGCATTAACAGACGAAATTCAACGCAAAGGTGTAAAGATCGATTTCGAGACTACGGTTACCGGTATTGAGCTTGATGATGCAGGAAATTCAGAAACAACGGTTCAACGAAAAGATAATTCCACGGAGAAAATTTCGGCTCGATTTATAATCGATGCCAGTGGATACGGAAGAGTAATACCAAAATTATTTAACCTCGAAAAACCATCCAACCTCGATCCGCGCAAAGCGATATTCGCACACGTAAACGAACCGAACCGTGAACTCGTTAATGAGCCCAATAGAATTACCATCGTGACGTACGCCCCGGGTATCTGGGTGTGGATCATTCCTTTTTCCAATGGCATTACCTCTCTTGGATTTGTAGGTAGCTTCGATTTCTTTAACACTATTGAAGGAGATATTCAACAACAGTTTCATACGTTAATTGCAGGAAATGAATATCTGAAAAAACGTTTTCAAAATGTTTCATTGGTTTTTGAACCACGCAAATTAGAGGCATGGTCTGCTACAACTGAGAAATTTTATGGCAATGGTTTTGTTCTCACCGGTAACGTAACTGAGTTTCTTGATCCGGTATTTTCATCAGGGGTTATGTTTGCTACCGTTTCAGCCCACATGGCGAGTAAACTCGTAATCAAAAAATTGAAGAGCGAGGAGGTTGATTGGGATCAGGAATATTCCAAACCAATTCAACAAGGTGTAGATACTTTTCGCACATACGTATTGGCATGGTATGATGGTTCGCTTGAAAAAATATTTTTTGCCAGCGATCGGGATAAAGTAATAAAAGAAAAAATATGTTCGGTATTGGCCGGATACGTTTGGGATGAGGAAAATTTGTATGTGAAAGAACATGCCACGGCAATTCCCGCACTGGTTCGTACCATTCGCATGCGCGATGCGTTTGCCAAAATTAAATAACCACCATTTTGTTTATTAGCGACTACTGCCATATCCGTAACCAAACGCTCTTTCACCGTGGCGTGGAATTGTATAAAGGCACAGGTACTAGTCTCGATTCTTTTTTGTCGGAAACATATCAGGCTCTAAAAGTTAGTTATCCGAAGTTCTATAAAATGGATCCACTCTCGAAACTCGGAGTAATAGCAAGCGAAGTACTGTTTAGCGAAAGCGATTTGAGGCAACATTATAAACCGGAACAAGTGGCATTGGTATTGGCCAATGCTCACGCCAGTCTGGATACGGACGTGCGGTACTTCGAATCCACCAAAACAATGGCAAGCCCATCATTGTTTATTTATACGCTTTCCAATATTGTGGCAGGCGAGATTTGCATCCGAAACGGCATAAAAGGAGAGAATGCGTTTTTCGTGCAGCCCGCTTTTGATTCAAAATTCATGAGCCAATACGTAAATCAGTTGTTAGCCGAAACAAAAACCGAAATGTGTTTGGCTGGTTGGGTTGATGTAATGGACGAGCACCACGATGTTTTCTTATATTTGACCCGAAAAACCGAAACGGCCAACGCGAAGGAGCATAGCGAAGAATCGCTTCAAAAACTATATCAGTTCAATTATGGATCAGTTGATCAACAATCTTAAAAAGGAAATTGTAGAGACCCTCAATTTAAAGCACATCAAGCCAGAAGAAATTGGCGATGACCAACCCCTGTTTGAAGGTGGCCTTGGTCTGGATTCTATCGATGCCCTGGAACTTATCGTGCTTTTGCAACAATCGTATAAGATCAAAATTGCTAACCCACAAGACGGTCCCGAAATTTTCAAGTCGGTGAAGTCGATTGCAATGTTTATTAAAGCTCACCAACCCGCGTAACGATTTTGAAAGGCCGCATACATGTAGCCGGTGCAGGTGTTATTTCAGCCATTGGAAATTCAGTGACTGAAACATTTGAATCGCTCCAGCATGAGCGGATGGGTATTAGCCACATTACCTTATTTGATTCGGTTCATAAAGGAGTGCTTCCGGTTGGTGAAGTAAAATATTCAAACGAAAGTCTTTCCGATACACTCTGGGCAAAACCGGTAACACGCACCGCCTTGCTCGGCATTCATGCTGCACGAGAGGCGGTGAAAAGTTCAGGTTTAGACTTGAAGCGCTGGCGAACCGGTTTGATCTCTGCCACAACCGTGGGCGGAATGGATTTAACTGAAAATTTCTTTCCGGATTTTTTAACGAACTCCAGCAAAGGAAAACTTCGGGATGTGATTCATCATGCTTGTGGTCAATCAACTGAATTGATTGCTGATGATTTAAAAATAAACGGATTCGTTTCTACTATTAACACCGCGTGCTCTTCTTCTGTGAACGCCATCATGTTGGGTTCGCGAATGATTGACCAAGGTATGTTAGATGTAGTGATTGCTGGGGGAACAGATGCGCTCACAAAATTTACAATCAATGGCTTCAATAGCTTGATGATTTTGGATAAAAATCTTTGTCGTCCATTCGATGCCAATCGAAATGGATTGAATCTTGGCGAAGGTGCAGGTTTTATTGTGTTGGTTTCCGATAAGGTAAAACAAGCAGAGGGATTAAAAACAGATTGCTTTGTTGCCGGATTTGCGAATACCAACGATGCCTTCCATCAAACGGCTTCGTCTCCGGAAGGAAGAGGTTCATATGGTGCGATGCAGCAAACATTGGCAATGAGTGGATTGAAAGTTGAAGACATCGATTACATTAATCTTCACGGAACCGGAACGCAAAACAATGATCTTTCAGAAGGTACTGCGGTGAAGCGTTTGTTTGGAGACAAGTGCCCACCCGTAAGTTCTACGAAAGCATTTACAGGACACACGCTTGGAGCCAGTGGCGGAATCGAAGCGGTTTTCTCGGTGTTAGCAATTCGTGAGCAATGTGTATTTCCAAATCTGCGATTTGAAACTGCAATTCCTGAAGTCGGCATTACACCTCAACTTGCTTTTGAGAAAGGTATTTCTGTAAAGCACGTGATGAGTAATTCATTTGGCTTTGGAGGAAATTGTTCTTCGATTGTTTTTTCGAAAGAATAATTCTATAACCTCGGTCTGTATCCACACATACTGAAATTTATATTTGAAATGGTGGTCTGTGAGGACACAGACCACGGAAGAAGAAAAATTAGTTTATGACATTATACATCAAAGGTATGGGCAACATATCACCGCAGAAAACCTGGGGCGAAGAATCGTTGTTTACACCTGTTGATTATAATGGCGATCGACTTAAATGTGTCGAACCAGAATATTCTCAATGGATTGATCCACGCCAACTTCGAAGGATGAGTCGTGTAATCAAAATGGGAGTAGCGGCTGGATCAATGGCACTAAAAGATGCAGGTATACCTGTTCCCCAAGGAATTATTACAGGTACTGGTTATGGATGTCTTGATGATACCGGAATATTTCTCACGAAGTTGGTAGAGAATCAAGAGCAAGCATTGAACCCAACACCCTTCATTCAATCAACCCACAACACCATCGGATCGCAGATTGCATTGCTGCTTCAATGTCAGGATTATAATCAGACGTATGCGCACGATGCTTTTTCATTTGAAAGTGCTTTGCTTGATGCAATGTTGCAATTGATTGAAACTCCTGATCGAAAAATATTAATTGGTGGGGTAGATGAAATTACCGACACCAGTCATGCCATTCAAAAACGATTTGGGTTTTTCAGCAAATCAGAAAATAGTCTTGAGTTATTTAGTAATCCTTCCGGAGGAACATTAAATGGTGAAGGATCTGCATTCTTTGTTTTATCCGGTAAGAAAGAAGAAAAAGATAAGGTAGGTATCGAGGCTCTCACAACTTTTTATAAGCCTGATGAAGAATCCTTAACGAAAGGTATCCAGAATTTTTTGGATGCTTGTTCTTTAAAGTCAGGTGATATTGATTTGATTTTGTCAGGAAAGAGTGGCGATCAGAAATCTGATAAAATAATGGATCGTATTTCTTCTGCTCTTTTCCCATTAAATACAATCGGATATTTCAAGCCGTATTGTGGTGAATATCCAACCGCTTCTGCTTTTGCTTTGTGGCTTGGGGTCCGGATCATTCAGGAACAGAATATTCCTGATGGTATAGTAAACAAGAAGGGAGATAAACCTTTCAAAAATATTTTGATTCACAACCAGTATTTTGGCACACATCATTCGATGATCTTGTTACGCGCATGTCACTAAACAGAATCGTTACACTTATTTTTATTGTATTGCTGGGTTCAGCCGTGCTTTACGATTGGTATGGTGATCTGCCTTATTGGATTTACCTGGTCCTGATTTTGACTTATCTCGTGATTCACATTCGCGGATCGGTTGTTTTGTCCATGCGTTTTTTTCTTCCGGTAAAATATAAAGGTAAATTGGAGTCAAATGCTATCGCGATTACCTTTGATGATGGTCCTGTTCCGGGGAATACGGAAAAGATTTTAGAAATTCTGAATCAGTATAATGTACACGCCACCTTTTTCTGCATCGGTAATCGCGTGGACGAACATCCTGCGTTGACAAAACGCATTTATAATGAAGGACATTTGCTAGGCAATCACAGTTACTGGCATGGCAAAACTTTTGATTTGCAGTCATCTACCAAAATTGAAAAGGAATTAGCAGACACAGACCTTTCGCTAAAAAAGGTCGTAGGAGTGACTCCTCGATTTTTCAGACCACCTTACGGTGTCACCAATCCCATGGTGGCAACGGCAGTGAAACGAGGAGGGTATGAAACGATTGGATGGAGTGTACGATCATTTGATACTGTTATTAAGGATTCCAACGTCGACTTCCGCCACACCCAGGGCCTTCAGGGCCGCGAGATTGGCCGGGTGGTTGAT
>DAIQPD010000231.1:0-6339 GCA_036787535.1 Chryseolinea sp. | reverse complement strand
ATTGCCATTGATTGTGAAGCAACAGCGATGATGTATCGGGATGGATGGTACTACCTACTTGGCACTCATGGCACCTGTTGCGATGGTCCCAACTCGACATACAATATTCGTGTAGGGCGTTCTCGAAAAGTAACCGGTCCATATGTAGATAATATGGGTATACCTATGCTTAGAGGCGGCGGTAAACTTGTAGTAGCCGCGGATGAACGCTTTGTTGGTCCTGGTCATTTCGGTTTAATAGATTTGGGTAATGGCGTACAAAAATTTTCATGCCATTTTGAAGCGGATTTAGAGAAAAGTGGTCGGAGTGTGCTTGCAATACGCCCTTTACTTTGGAAAGATGGATGGCCCGTTGCTGGTAAAAACATTAAAGAAGGTGTATATATAATTGAATCTGAAAGAAGTGGTTATGTCTTGGAATTATGTGTTGATTTTGTACGACTGCCGCACACTATGCGCTTTTCCCAACAGGAAAAAGATGAGCCGGTAAAACCAGTTCCAGGTCAGCAACTTGCCGATGTGATTAAAGATTGGCCTTCTGGTGATATCGCTGTTCGCATGGGTGATAATATGGTACGACCACATCAGAAATGGACAATTACTCCCGTCGACAGCGTGGGTGGTTACCTCGGTTCACCCTACTTCAAGATTACCATTACCAGTACTAATCGAACACTTACCGCAACTGCTGAGCGTGAAGTGGTAACAGTACCCGAATTCACCGGAAAACCCGAACAACTCTGGCGTATTGACCAATTGATCGATGGTACATATCGCATAATGCCCAAAGAAGTTCCTAATTGTAAAGAACCCTTAGCTCTCATTGCTATAGGTGCAAGAAGTTTGACACTTGCTACATTCGATCCGAATAGCGACAATTCACGTTGGAACTTGAAAATGCAATCGAAATAAAGACAGGAACAACAATGGAACTTAATAAAATATTATTAACACTGGGAATATGTTTTATACTCTCTATCAAACTTTGTGTGTGTCAACAGGCGAATGTTAATCTTGATTACAATCCTCAGAAAAATACAGAAGGGCTTATTCCATTCAGCGCTCCTTTGAATTCACCGGATGTGCATGATGATCGAACAGTCACATTTCAGTTGAAAGCTCCAAAGGCTCAGGAAGTAAAATTGGCGGGAGTAGCCATTCTTACAGCATTGGGTAAAGGTAATGAACCCGTTCCGTTTACGAAAGGAGAAGATGGTATTTGGACGTTGACTGTAGGACCACTCAATCCAGATATATATGCATACCATTTTATTGTCGATGGAGTTCAAATAACCGATCCATCTAATACTTATGCGGCTTTTGCCGCAATGCCACCATATAGTGAAGTTATTGTACATGGAGACGGTCATGCTTATTACGATGCGAAAAATGTTCCTCATGGTACTATCACTCGCCATATTTACCATTCAGATGTTACTAAGGGAGAACGCGAACTCTATGTGTACACGCCACCGGGTTATAAGCCAACGAAAAAATATCCCGTTCTGTACCTCCTCGGTGGAAGCGGTGAACTGCCTTCGAACTGGATGTATAATGGAAGAGCCAATTTTATTATGGACAATTTATTGGCAGAAGGGAAAGCCGTTCCAATGATTATTGTCCTGCCTAATAATCAGGTAATTCATCGTAATCATCCTAAACACACTGAACTGACTTTTGATATTTTTGAAAAAGAACTTAGAAATCACGTTATTCCACTGGTCGATCAATATTATAGCACAATTAAAGAACCAAAAGGACGGGCATTAGCAGGCCTTTCGATGGGTGGTCGCCATAGTATGTTTATAGGTTTTCGTTCGCTCGATTTGTTTGCAAACTTTGGCATTCTCAGTGCCGGCGACGTAAATGCTGAGGAATCTTTAAGTCAATTTTTAAATGATCCGAAAACAAACGAAAAAGTTAATTATCTGTTTGTCGGGCAAGGTACAGAAGAAGCAAAAGGTTTCCTGGGACAACGTTGCGTTGACCTCCATGAAGCATTAACGAAACACAACATCAAACACGAATATTATGTTGGCGGAAACGGCGGGCACGATTGGGCTACGTGGCGTCATCTTCTTTATTATCGGTTCCTTCCTAACCTTTGGAGAAAATAAAATAATGATGTATAAAATATCTTTTTTACTGATTACAATACTGTTACTCTCCTGCAGTTGTGGTGAAAAGAAAATTTCGGGACAGGTTAAAGTAGAAAATGGAATCATTCAGGGAATAGTCGCTGACGATTTGATTATCTTCAAGGGTGTTCCCTTTGCAGAACCTCCCGTGGGAGATTTGCGTTGGAAAGCACCACAAATAGTAAAAAATTGGGAAGGCATAAAACAGGCCACCCAATTTGCTCCTGCTCCAATGCAGGTAGGAAATCCGGTCCCGGGAAAAAGCGAAGATTGTCTGTATTTGAATATTTGGACACCAGCTAAATCTACTAAAGAAAAATTACCTGTTATGGTTTGGATCTACGGTGGTGGCTTCAGTTTCGGCTCTACTTCCGATCCTGTCCACAATGGCGAGCATCTGGCACGTAAAGGAGTTGTTGTAGTCAGTATCGCATATCGTGTCGGTCAGTTAGGTTTTTTGGCTCATCCGGAGTTAAGCGCAGAAAATCCGAACAGAGTATCAGGTAACTATGGCTTGCTTGATCAAATTGCCGGATTGCAATGGGTCCAGAGAAATATTTCTGCATTTGGAGGTGATCCTGCTAATGTAACCATTTTTGGAGAATCGGCCGGTGCAATTTCTGTTAGCATGCTATGTGCTTCACCGTTAGCTAAAGGATTGTTTCGCAGAGCTATTTCGCAAAGTGGAGGTTCATTTGGACCAACGCGCCCGACCACCTATCCTGGTGAAAACATGAAAACACTTCGTCAGGCTGAGAAAGATGGTGAAAGCTATCTCGTTAAATGCAGAGTAAAAACCATTGCTGAGCTCCGAAAAATTGAGGCTGATAAACTACCTGCTAGTTGGGATTTGCCGGGAGCTTGGCCCATTGTCGATGGATATGTCATACCTGACGACCAATACAAGCTTTACGAAAGTGGTAACTATAACGATGTTGATGTTTTAATAGGTTACAATTCGGATGAAGGGTTAAGTTTCCCTGTCGGCAGTTCACCTAAGGATTTCATTGAAAATATAAAAAAACGTTTCGGGCCTTATGCTGATTCACTTTTGCAGGTTTATCCCGTCGGGAAGAATTTAATAAACCGCAGCGCACGCAATCTGATGCGTGATGCAGCTTTTGGATGGCATACATGGAGCTGGGCAAAGCTCCAGTCGAAAACCGGAAAGTCTAAAGTTTTCTTTTACTATTTTGATCAGCATCCGGAATACCCGAGTGATTCTCCTCAAGCAGATTATGGCACACCACATGGTGTTGATGTTGCTTATGTCTTTATGACACTCGATTCTACTCGCTCAAACGTATCAAAATCAGATATCGAGACATCGCAAATTATGGCAACCTATTGGACCAACTTTGCCAAGTATGGAGACCCAAATTGTAAAGAGCTTCCAGAATGGCCTCATTTTAGTAATACTAATCCAGCGGTGATGTACTTAAATAACACACCGTGTGCTGGAAATGTACCTGATTTGAAATCACTTGAAGTTTTAGATGCCTATTTTAGTTGGCGACGTACGCCCGAAGGTGAAAAATGGGCGAATTAATACATTGTCTATAGACCAAAAATGAATAAAAGAATATTTGTAAACGTTTTGGTACTTTGCTGTATCATAAATACAACAGTATATGCACAGTCATACAAAAAAACTGAATATGGTATTAAAGCAACAATAAACTCTGTTAATATTGAAATTCAATTTTTTAATGAATCTACTGTTAGAATATTGAAAGCGCCTGCAGGAAATCTTTTTGATAAAAAAAGTCTTTCAGTGGTAGCAATTCCACAAAAAGTAAATTTAAGTGTGAAGCAGACAGGAGATATACTTTTGTTAAAAAGCAGAAACGTTCAGGTATTTGTAAATCTTAAAAATGGCAAAGTTTCTTTCCAGAATTCGAAAGGTAAACTGTTGTTAACCGAGAAAGAAAATAGTACGGTGTTTATCCCTTTCAACGATGCTGGTGTCAATACTTACAGTGTATCACAATCATTTCTTCTGGACAGGGATGAGGCAATATATGGACTGGGGCAACAGCAGCAGGGTAAAATGATTCAACGCAATATTAAACTCCACATGATACAAGGAAATACCGATGATTACATTCCTTTTTTTCTGTCAGTAAAGGGATATGGTTTATTCTGGGATAATTACTCTCCCACAACCTTTATAGATAATCAAGAGGAAACGTCCTTCGATTCAGAAGTCGGGGATTGTATTGATTATTACTTTATGTGTGGTGACAATGCCGATGGGGTGATTTCACAAATGCGTAATCTTACCGGGCAGGTACCGATGTTTCCTTTATGGACTTTTGGTTACTGGCAAAGTAAAGAAAGATATAAGAGTCAGGAGGAAATTGTTGGCGTAGTTAAAAAATATCGTGAATTAAATGTGCCTATTGATGGTATTATTCAGGATTGGCAATACTGGGGAAATAATTATCTGTGGAATGCTATGGATTTTCTTAATGCCGAATTTTATGACCCACAAAAAATGGTTAATGATATTCACTCATTAAATGCACATATCCTCATTTCGATATGGAACTCATTCGGGCCACAAACTAAACAGTATAAAGAACTGAAAGAAATAAATGCTTTGCTTGATTTTATTACCTGGCCCGAATCGGGTTCAGATAAATGGCCGCCAAGGATGGACTATCCTTCAGGTGTGAGAGTATACGATGCTTATAATCCTCAAGCTCGCGATATTTATTGGAAGTACCTTAAGCAAGGATTGTTTTCTCTTGGTATTGATGGTTGGTGGATCGATTCATCCGAGCCTGATCATCTGCAATTCAAGGAGAGTGATTTGGATAATCAAACTTTTCTTGGTTCATTTCGTAAAGTTCGAAATGCATATCCATTAATGACTGTGGGAGGTGTATATACACATCAACGAGCAGAAACTTCCGAAAAACGTGTTTTTATCCTCACGCGTTCGGCTTTTGCCGGACAACAGCGTTATGGATCAGTTGTATGGTCAGGGGATGTAGTAGCATCGTGGGAGGCATTGAGAAATCAAATATCGGCCGGACTTAATTTTTCTTTGTGTGGCATACCTTATTGGAATTCTGATATTGGAGGTTTTTTTCTCTGGAATTTTCCTAAAAAATTAGAAGATGCAAATTATCGTGAACTTTATGTTCGTTGGCTTCAGTTTGGAGCATTTTGTCCGATGATGCGTTCACACGGAGCTGATGCCCCTCGTGAAATTTATCAATTTGGAAAAAAAGGGGAAAACGTATATGATGCTATAGAAAGAGCTATCAATTTACGTTATCTATTCCTTCCTTATATTTATTCTGCCTCATGGGATGTTTCGGCCAAAAACTCAACCATGATGAGAGCACTGGTTATGGATTTTGCCAATGATCGTCAGGCACTTGACATTAATGATCAGTATATGTTTGGCAAGTCAATCCTTGTTTGTCCGGTTACTGAAGCAATGTATTCAAAAGATATGAAGGATGATTTCAGTACCATTAAATCAAGGAAACTTTATCTACCCAAAGGAACTATTTGGTATGACTTCTGGACAGGAGAAAAGTACGAAGGGGGCAAGTATATCGAAAAGGAAGTGCCGATCGATATTATTCCATTGTTTGTGAAAACTGGTTCTATCGTACCTTTCGGCCCTAAAGTACAATATGCCACTGAAAAAAAGTGGGACAATCTTGAAATTCGCATCTATGAAGGCGCTGATGGAGAATTTACTCTTTATGAAGATGAAGGGGATAACTACAATTATGAAAAGGGAACCTATTCAACTATTGAATTTAAATGGATTAACGCAACGAGGACACTTAAGATTGGTGAAAGAAAAGGAATGTTTTCTGGAATGTTAAATAATAGAAACTTTCAGATTATTATCGTATCAAAGGATCATGGAACAGGGACAGAAGAAATTGAGCATAAAGAGAGAGAAGTAAAATATACTGGAAAGGAAATGGAAGTTGTTTTCTAGTATAAGTTTGAATATATATAAATACAAAAACTTAATCATTTATTAATAATTATTTTAAGGAGGATATAAACATGCAACAAAAACAATTAATCAATTGGGTGATGATTCTATTATTTAATGGAATATGTTTCGCCCAAAATGCTCAGACAGTTGTTGAAGATTTTAAACCTTCTTCAACCAATCAGCCTGGCAGGGATTACCCGATGGTAAATTCCGAAGGTAGGGTGAGAG
>DAIQPD010000230.1:0-6364 GCA_036787535.1 Chryseolinea sp. | reverse complement strand
AACGACTGAACCTGTTATTGCTTCTTGCTTTTGCGTACCGTATCCAATAACGACCACTTCAGAAAGCGACTCAACGCTTGGCTTAAGTTCAACATTAACTGTAGTTTGTTTCCCCGCAGTTATTTCCTTTGTTTCGTATCCAATAAAGGAGAATACGATTACCGAATTTTCATCCGGCACTTCAAGTGCATAGTCACCATTACTATCACTGGTCGTACCACTGGTTGTTCCTTTTAACAGAACATTAACCCCCGGAAGCCCCGCTCCAGATTCATCAGTGATCTTACCTTTCACTGAAGATTGTGCACGAGCAATACCTGCTGACAAAATCAGCAGTGTCAACATAAGCACGGTGCGAAGATGAGAGTGATTCCTCGCCCTTGATAAAACAGAAAATCGTAGTAGTACTCTTTTCATAGAATTTTGTTTAGTGAAATGAATTTAGGACTAACGGGTGTTTGGATCCCGCTATCGTTTGATTCAACTTGAAAACCATTCAAGAGGCCGCAAACGATTTCACTAAAGTGTAGTTTAGACACTAAAAATGCCTTTCAAAAATTGAACATTCTCTTTCATTTTTAGAACAATCGATTTTTTGAGCTGATTCTGACGTTTTTTAACCGAGCTGGCGGGGTAAGAAGAGACTGATACCGAACGTCAGAGTATTATTTATTTTCCAGATACTCAGAAGGTGCCTTACCATATTGGTCCTTAAAGCAACGAGTAAAATATGATGACGAGTTGAACCCCGCCTGAAAGGCTATTTCTGAAAGGGTATATTTTTGAAGTTCCATTAGCTTCAAAGCCTGCTTAATGCGAACCATTCGGATAAAATCAACCACTGA
This sequence comes from Chryseolinea sp., assembly GCA_036787535.1. Lineage (GTDB taxonomy): Bacteria > Bacteroidota > Bacteroidia > Cytophagales > Cyclobacteriaceae > Chryseolinea. The sequence continues at coordinate 5,519 of DAIQPD010000230.1, read as the reverse complement.
TTTTCCGGTTAATGCTTTAACCTTTCGGTATACTTGCACTCGGCTTAAACTAAAGAGGTTCGCAATAGAATCTACACCCAATTGAGGATCCTGAATGTTCTCTATTATATAGTCAATCGCTTTTTGCAAAAAAGCCTGGTCGATTTCATTGCTTGCCACCTTGCCCGGCAACAAATAAACATCCTGACTAAAGCGTGAATACAATTTTTGCCGCGAGGTTATAATCTGGTTTACCTGTGCAAGCAGAAACCGGATACTGAACGGCTTTGTAATGTAAACATCGGCACCAGATGCTAGTCCATTAACCTGATCATCTACTGTTGTTTTTGCTGTAAGGAGAATAACAGGAATATGACTGGTTTTTAAATTGGATTTGATTTCAACACATAATTCAATTCCTGATTTGATTGGCATTAAAACATCACTAACAATCAGATCAGGGCTTTTTTCAAATGCCATCTCCAACCCTTCTGCTCCATTTTTTGCTTCCAGGACATTGAAATGTTGTCTGAGTTCTAATGTTATATATTTTCGCAGTTCATCGTTATCCTCAACAACGAGTATCTGTGATTTGTCTTGATCTGCTTCTTCAGCCCATTCGGTTCGATGCAAACCGTCTGGTTCATCATGACTTACAGTATCTGGTGTTAAAATATAGCCTGGGACTTCATAGATATCATCATCGTTATACGCTTGCCGGTCAATGGGAAGTAGAATTACGAATTTTGTTTCATGTTCAGGAGTACTTTCCACGGTGATCTTTCCATGATGCAATTCAATAAGACCTTTTGTTAAAGAAAGGCCAATGCCAGTACCGGGATTGGCAATTTTTGTGGAAGACTTTGCCTGATAAAATTTTTCAAAAATATACGGCAGCTCTTCTTCTGAAATACCCATTCCATTATCAACAATAACGAGTTCTAAACTACGGGTTCGATATTTCCCTTTCTCATTCACTAAATCCAGATCCTTTGTGTTGATGGTTACATTAATCTGGCCATCATCTAACGTAAACTTAAATGCATTCGAAAGTACGTTCACCAATATCTTTTCAAGTTTATCATGATCGAACCATCCATCCAGGGATCTCACCATGGAATGAATTCCTAAATGAATATTTCTTTTTTCTGCCAGATCAATAAAAATGGCGGCTCTATCGGTAATGAACTTAACCAATTCTCCTTGTTGTACACGGAGTCTTAGTTTAGAACTTTCCAATTTGTTAAAATCCATCAACTCATTAACAAGCCGCATCATTTTATCGGCATTGTTATGTATGGTCGAGAGTCTTTCTTTTACGGTTGAAGGTAGACTATCCGTAGAAAGTAAATTTTCCAACGGCATAAAAATCAGACTGAGTGGTGTTCTTAACTCATGCGATATATTCGTAAAGAATTGTGTCTTTGATTCATTAAGAGCGTGTTCTTGTTCATGAGCTAATCGCTCAAACTCAAGTTGATTTTTTATTTTAATTCTTTCCAGGCGAATTCTTACAAGGAAGATTACGAAGGATGTTAACGCGACTATATAGAACAAAATAGCCCATCCCGTTTTCCATGGCGCTGTATGAATCGTAATATCCAACCTTGAGGGAGCATCGCTTGAGATTCCGTCACTATTGGCCGCGCGTACTAAAAAAACGTAATCTCCAGGATCAATATTGGTGTACGTTGCACTATGCCTTGTGCCAATACAATTCCAGTTTTCATCAAATCCCTCCAGTTTGTAACAATACTGATTTCTGGAAGACTGCCCATAGTTAACAGATGCAAAGTCGATAACAAATGATCGCTGATTGTATGTCAGATCAATCGAACGGGTGAGGCTTATGTGTTTTTGAAGCGGTGAATCTTCAGTACCAATTTGTACAGATTGATTGTTGAGTTTCAGGTCAGTCAGGTACACAATTGGTTTTATTGGGTTGCTTTGGATACTATCCGGATAGAATACAACCAAGCCATTATCACTACCAAAATAGAATTTACCTTCTTTTGATCTTAGGTAGGTATTAAAGTTATACTCGTTCGAAGGCAATCCATCTTCCTTCGTATAGTTCAGAAATGAATTGGTTGTTGGGGAATACTTAGTCAAACCATTATTACCACTAATCCATAAGTTGCCTTTCTCATCCGATAATATTCCCCTGACTGCATTACTTGGCAAGCCATCCTGTTTACGAATAACTTTAAACACAGAGCTTCCTCTTGCCAATAGATTTAATCCATTATCATTTGTACCAAACCAAAGGCTTTTTTCTGTATCCTCATATATGGTCTGAATTTCGTTACTGCCGATACTGCCGGTTAGATTATCATTTGAATGCCATTTGTAATTGTACGAATAGTCGCTGTTCGGTGTAAGTTGATAAAGGCCAAAGAGAGTACCGACCCATAAACGATTATCCACATCTTCAAGGATCGATGAAATGTAAGCTGTTCTTGAAATATGATCCTTCTTTCTTTGATCATCCAACAATGTGAATTGATCTGACTTCATATCTTTGTAGAATAGACCACTACCAACCGTACCCACCCAAACACTACCTCTCTTGTCTTGATATAAAGAGAATACCTTATTATCACCAAAGCCATGAGACTCAAGCTTGTAGTTTTTCAATTCATGAGTTTTGAGATTGAGCCTGTAAACGCCACGACCCCATGTTCCTATCCAAAGATTTTCAGCGTTATCATAGAGCAGCGCAGAAAGGTAACGTGTACCCATCTTCTTTGTAATATCTTCATACGATTCTAACTCCTGCGTTTTGGCATCAAGTTTACCTATTCCTCCTCCATCACTGGCTATCCAAATATTTCCTTCTTTATCTTCTGCTAAACCCTTAATATTATTACCTGATAAACCACTTTTTGTGATTAGGTTCTGCTGATACGAATCAAATTTTTTAGCATGATTGTCAATAAAAAAGGCGCCCTTGTTGTGTGTACCCACCCAGGTTATTCCAGTATTATCAAGATAAACATACCGAATAGAATTAGTGGGTAGCCTTTTGGGATTACCTTCTTCAGCTGCATAGTGAGTGATCGTATTCGATTTTGTATCAAAATAATTCAATCCGGAATTTTCACCACCAATCCAAAGATTACCATTAGCATCAAGGCACAGCGTCAGGATATTATCACTGCCTTCACCGTATACATTTTGTTTTAAAACGGTAGTGCTTAGGGTGTATTTCTCATTGTGTGGAGTTAATTTAATGATCATTCTATCAGCGGTTCCCAGCCATATATTTCCTGCACGGTCTTGTATAACATCTTTGATTTCGGTTGATGTGACACTTTTATCATCAACAGGTAATGCCATGGGTTGAATGTCTTTGGTGTGAAAGAGTTTGAGTCCACCTTTCGTTCCAACCCAAACCACATCATTCACACGAAAAAGGCTCGTTATATAATTACTGGGCGAAACCTGAGTTTTTAAATTGGCTTCTTCTAAATAACTAAACGTAAAGGTCTTTGGATTATAAATGTGCAAACCATGACCGTGCGTTCCAATCCACATTTTGCCATCCAAGTCAAAACATAAAGCGGTGACATATTTATTGACAAGATGGTTGGTGTTATTGGAGATTGAATCTACGTTTATGAAGTTATCTTTTTCCGGATCATATCGAACCAGACCTTGAGCCGTTCCGATATATAAATTGTGATTGGCATCTTCTACAATAGCATTTATTCTATTATTCGGAATACTATTGCGGTCACCCGGATTGTGTTCATATCGATTAACATTTATTCCATCATACCGAATCAAACCATTTCCCAAACCGAACCACATAAAACCCCGGGCGTCTTTATAAATGCACCGAACGAATGCACTTGAAAGTGATTCCTCAGCCACAGGCGTAAAAGTGATGTGTTGAAATTGAGCATTGACAGTCAGTATCATCGAAAGAAATGTCAGTACCAGTATTGGCCTGAAAAACTTTGCGATGGATGTTAAATAAGCATGCATAAAGAAAAGCCAAGCGATTGAAGCATGACAAATACCCGTACCTGTTCAATCGATTGATGACATGCGAAATTACAATTTATCATGAATAAGTGTATATGGAACAATTATAAAATAACATAATTTGATCCAGCACATGCATAGATCAAATGTTTCATCTTTTATGTTTGCTCTAAACATATCTGGGACATCGAAAAAAATTATTGAGCGTATTGTTAAAATAAAAGATTGCGTGATTATTCCTTCTTCTCTAAAGGTATCAGCACCTCTTCTTGTTTTGGAGGCATCATAAAGTTTCTTGGCAGAGCGGTCATTTCTGGAACACTTTTATTGTACATATCATACAAGGTGCGTGAATCTTTTACGAAAGTCTTAAAGGCTGCAGTGGATACAGCATCTTTGATGAAACTGATGGAATCACTTTCTACTTTTCCTGCTGGCATCATGTAGTAATCTTTTTGAGAATCAACTGTGCGATATACCCAATTCAAGTAATAGCCTGCACTATCAATTTTTGTTGTTGCACTATCTGGTTTGAAATTTATTTTCTCTAATTCGATGTACGCCATTGCTCCACCATCCGTATATCGCTTTCGCTGACCCGAAACAAAATTACCTAACGAGTACGCCACAAATTGATTTTTATCTTTTCGCCATTCCATCGGTTGAAGCACATGCGGATGAGCACCAATCACCAACTGTGCTCCATGCTTAAAACAAAAATCAGTTACATCCTTTTGACTTTTCAATGGGAGGCTTTGATACTCAACACCCCAATGGGCGAAAACTATGATGGCGTCTGGTTTTAATTCCCTGGCGCGTTTTAAATCTTTTCGAATGATCACTGTATCCAGACGATTGACAATATTGGGTTTGTAAACTGGCAAGCCATTCGTACTAAAGGTATAATTTAAGATGGCGAGTTTGAATCCATTTTTTTCCACCATTAAAGGGTGATCATTCAATCGGGAAACTGTATCAACGAAAGTTCCGGTGTGCGGAATGTTAAAACTATCCAACATCTCAATGGTGCGCTCAAGGCCCTTTTTTCCTCGATCTACACAATGATTATTGGCAGTTACCAAAACATCAAACCCTGCATCCCTTAATGCAATAACGAGTGCATCGGGTGAGCTGAATTGAGGATAGCCTTTATAAGGAGGTCCTGCTAAGGTAAGTTCCAGATTGCCGATGGTTAGATCTGCAGCCTCGAGATACGATTTTGCAAATTGGAAGCATGAAGTATAATCGTATGTCTTTGTGCTGACATCATAAGCCGAAGCAATCTGCGAATCATGTCCCATAATATCGCCACCAAAAAGCAATGAAAGGCGTGTGGTGTCTTGCGCAACGATAGGGTATTGGATAAGCAAAAGGAGTACTGTTATTATTTTCTTCATTGCACGGTTAATCTCAAAAACCACATAAAACGAAACTTGTTAGTCGGTTAAATACCCCTGCCAAAATAGGGATTAAACGCAAAGGATTAAACTGGATAGACAGCCATTGCCTTAAAAAAAAGCGAAGCCCGTGTTACTTTACACCTGGTTTAT
>DAIQPD010000002.1:0-120121 GCA_036787535.1 Chryseolinea sp. | reverse complement strand
TTTAAATGTTGCAGCAAAGGGATCGCCCAACTTCACACCCAATCCAAAGTAAGGGTATCGGCTATTTTGAAAAACAGGACAAATGGTTTTTGCCTTTGCCCCTTTTACGCGCGCAGCATTTGAATTGTATCGCGTACGGGTGTACATGCTCTTACCTGTATTATGACCCGGCTGGGCATACAATACAACGGTGTTGAGTGCGCAAAAAAAGATCAGCAGAAGGATTTTCAAACCATGCATCAAAGCAAATATAATCCTTTTGCAGGGTTTGGTGTGAAAGGGCTAATCCATAGAACTGGAATAGAATCAAACCAACTCGATATACTGCATTTTATGGAGTTGTGCATAATAGCCGTCCCTTAAAAGGAGCTCATCATGGCGGCCGCTTTCTTTTATTTCGCCATGATCCAAGACCATAATCTTGCTGGCTTTTTGAATGGTAGATAAACGATGGGCAATGACAATACAAGTACGACCATTCATCATTTTTTCAATAGCATTTTGAATCATCTCCTCTGTTTCAGTATCAACCGAAGAGGTGGCTTCATCCAGTACTAAGATTTTAGGATCATACACCATCGCCCGTATAAACGAAATAAGCTGACGCTGCCCAACTGAAAGTGTAGCGCCACGCTCCATTACATTGTAATAAAGTTTACCAGGTAATTTCTCTATGAATTTCTTTGCTCCCACCAGATCAGCAGCGTGCCAAACCATTTCTTCGGTTACGTCAGGATTGCCCAGTGTTATATTATTCAGGATGGTATCTGAAAAAAGAAAAACATCTTGCAATACCACCCCGACATTTTTGCGCAAATTACCTAAATCATACTCCTTCAAATCTATTCCGTCTACACGAATAGTCCCTTTGTTGATTTCATAAAAGCGGTTGAGCAAATTAATGATGGATGATTTACCGGCACCTGTTGCGCCAACGAGCGCAACTGTTTCTCCCGGTTTAATATCAATGGTAACATCTTTCAAAACATAATTTTCGTCATTGTAGGCAAACCAAACATGATCAAATTGAACTGCACCTTCGATGTGATCGGGTTTGTGTGCTCCATTGAGTTGCACGTTCTCTGTCTCATCCAACAGATTCATAATGCGCGAAGAACTAACAATACCCATTTGCAAAGTATTGTATCGATCAGCAATCATTCGAATAGGTCTGAAGAACATTTGGATGTACATGATGAAGGCAATGAGCTTACCTATGGTGATGCCGGTTGCTTCATAATCAATTACTCCTCTTGCTCCATACCAAACCAACAAACCAATTCCTGCAGCAGCAATTATCTCCGCTACCGGATAGTACACTGAATAATATAAAACGGAACGCAAATTTGCTTGTCTGTGATCCTCATTAATCTCTTTGAATTTTTCAAACTCGCGTTTCTCACTTCCAAAAATTTGAACAATGTTCATTCCGGTAATGTGTTCCTGAACAAACGTATTGAGGTTGGCTACCGCATTGCGCACATCGCTAAAAGCAACTTTGATTTTTTCCTTGAATACATAGGTACTGATTAACAACAATGGAATGGTCGATAAACTTAAAAGAGCAAGACGCCAATCCTCGTAAAACATAAATCCAAGAAGGAATACGATTTGCAAAAGATCGCCTGCCATGGCGGCAATACCTTCACTGAAAACATCCGCTAAAGTTTCTACATCTGAAATGGTTCGGGTCACCAATCGGCCAATGGGTGTCTTATCAAAGAATCTTAATCGCAGACTTATGATGTGCGCATAAAGTCTTGCGCGAATGTCCCGTATAACTTGTTGACCAAGCCAGCCAGAGAGATAGGTATGTATGTATTGCGCTATGGATTGAAAGATTAGAAGGCCGAGCAAGATGATCATCATCTTTACCATGCCGTCATAATTTCCAAAAGCTACATCATGATCTAAGGTATATTGAACTAATATCGGTCGGGTAGGAGCAAGTAAACCCAGCAACAACGTTAAAATCACAACTGTGATAAATCGTCCATTATACGGTTTGACGAACGTCATCAATCTTCTGAGTACAGACCAATCAATAATATTTCCGCTGCTTACTTTTTCTTTCTCCACAATTTGTTGGTCGTTATTAATCTTTGATGAATGTACCTGATGGGTATTTTACCTTTGTTAAATATAATCCGTAAGGAGGAACATTAGCTCCCGCTTTTTTCCGATCGCGACTTTGAAGAATGTGCTGAAATTCTTTCATCGATGTTTTTCCGCTGCCTACATCCAGCAAGGTTCCTACAATGGCGCGTACCATGCCGCGCAGAAACCGATTTGCCGTAATGGTAAACTCAATAGTATCATCATCCTCCTTCCACTCTGCTTTTTTGATGGTACAAAGAAAGTGATTTACATCTGTTTTTACTTTACTGAAACATTCAAAATCGTGTTCGCCTCGTAGTAACGCAGCGGCTTGGTTCATGGTTTTAACATCAGCGGGCTTAAAATAATGCCAGGCTAACCCTTCGAGAAAAGGATTTTTCTTTCGGGTGATGCAATACCGATATGATCGTTCCACTGCATTGTATCGCGCGCTTGCATCTTCCTTTACATGTTGAATTGATAAAATGGAAATATCCCTTGGCAGAAAAGAATTTAGTTTTTGTATGATGTTCTGTGCCGCAAATTCTTTTTCGATATCAACATGAAAAAACTGTTGTTCACAATGAACACCTGTATCGGTTCTTCCGCTCCCTACAATTTTAATCTCCTCCCGAAACATTTTAGACATAGCCGATTCAACGACTGCCTGCACACCTGTAGCGTTCGCCTGACTTTGCCAGCCTGCATAGTTTTTTCCATGGTAACTTATTTCGAAGAAGTAGCGAGACATTTATTGAGAAGAATTTAGAATAGAGAAGCTAGAATTTAAAATGGGTTTTGTTAATGTAATCTATTTTGCTTTTAAGAAAGGCTTTCATAAATAACAGCAGCTCCCTGGCCAACTCCAATACACATCGTTGCTAATCCATATTTTAAATTTCTTTTCTTCATCTCATGAAGTAAGGTAGCACTGATCCTAACTCCACTACATCCGAGTGGATGGCCGAGTGCAATGGCTCCACCATTTACATTTACCATTTCAGGATTTAAATCGAGGTCCTTTATGCAAGCCAATGATTGAGAAGCAAAGGCTTCGTTCAATTCAATCAAGTCGAGGTCTTTTATTTTTAATCCGGCACGCTGCAATGCCTTTTGTGTTGCGGGCACCGGGCCAACGCCCATGTATGCAGGATCAACACCTGCTACAGCCATGGATACAATGCGCGCCATTGGCTTGAGATTAAATTTCTTTAATGCCTCTTCACTTACAATCAAACAAGCTGCTGCACCATCATTAATGCCAGATGAATTTCCGGCCGTAACACTACCATCATTTTTAAAGGCTGGCTTTAACGATGCCAGTTTTTCTAATGTTGATAAACGAGGATGTTCATCTTTATCAACAATTACATTTTCTTTTTTCTGCTGAATGGATACCGGTATGATTTCCTCTTTGAATTTTCCAGAAGCAAAAGCTGCCTGATATTTTAATTGTGACTGGTGTGCAAAAACATCTTGCGCCTCGCGACTGATCTTCCATTTTTCAGCAACGTTCTCTGCTGTCTCTCCCATAGAATACGGATGATACAATGCTGACAATTTCGAATTGATAAATCGCCAGCCTAAAGTAGTGTCATACATTTCTGCTGAACGAGAAAACGGTTCTTCTGTTTTTGGTAAAACAAAGGGTGCGCGGCTCATGCTTTCAACACCACCAGCAACATAAATTTCACCATCTCCATTCATAATGGCGCGCGATGCGTCCATGATGGCCTGTAGTCCAGAAGCGCAAAGTCGGTTTACGGTACTGCCTCCCACTTCAACAGGAAGTCCGGCAAGCAATAAAGCCAAGCGGGCTACATTTCGGTTGTCTTCACCAGCTTGATTTGCAGCACCCAGAATTACATCTTCAATCGCTTTTGGATCAATAGAAGAATTTCGCTCCATTAATTTTTTAATAGCAAGGGCCGCAAGATCATCAGGTCGAACAGATGCTAGCATGCCACCATATTTACCTATTGGGGTTCGCAGGATATCAACAATGTAGGCTCCTTTCATTTTAATTTGGATAGTCGGTTCAAAGAACGATCTAATTTTTTGTTCAATGAAAATGAATTTTAAAATTCGACAGCTGCTTAACACAAGCGGAAGCTTCCATTTTCTTTTTACTTTTACACCAAGTTAACGCAACCTCAACATGTGGCAAAGAATTCAAACTGTATTTCTGGGAATCGCAATTGTAAGTTTAATAACAACTATTTTTTTACCCCTTTGGACTTATCAGGAGCCATCTGGTGCTGCCCATACGCTCTATGCACTTCATTATAGTTCTACCATAAATGGCGTAAAAACCACAACCTATTTTCCGTATTCAATAACCGCTATTTTAGCTATTGCTGCTGCTACACTTGCCTTTGTACAAATTGGAAAGTATAAAGACAGGCTTCTGCAAATGAAGTTAGGCGCGCTGAATTCACTTTTCATGGCAGGTACTATTGGCTCAGCGGTTCTTTTCGCTAACCAAATGTTTGAAAGCTTTGGTGGCGGTAGTCATGGTCTTGGTCTTTGGGTTCCTGGAATTGCTGTAATCTGCAATTTGGTAGCCAATCGGTTTATCAGAAGAGACGAGAAGTTAGTTCGCGACTCCGAGCGACTTCGCTGATCTTAGTTCTGAAAACTTTATAATTAAGATTAAAACAGCTGGAGGGGTGAACAAAAACTGTGTGGATTTATCGTTCGTTTCTTCAGTAGGGCCAAACGATGAAGATGTTTTTAAACTGTTTTTTCCGGTCCTAAAATAATAGGTGCATTCTGTGCCTAACAAAATTCTCTCGGTGATTTTGAAATTCAATGTTGCGCGAGGTCCAAAACCCCATCCCTTTGATTTGGTTTCGGTTTCAAATGAAGATCCGCCATTAGTATTTTTTGTTTCATTTTTTTGGTTATCGTTCGTAATATCAAAACCGCCACTAAAAATAAACCGCTTCCCAATGCTTGTTTTCTTTTCAACACCAACCCTAAAAAAGTAGTTGTTAATTTTTGACTCTCTTTTGTTAAAGGCATCTCCATCATTGACTTCACTATACGAATAACCAAGACCTAAATTAACACCCCAACCTGTGCGAGGAGAGTTGCGGGAGTAAACTAACAAATAAGGATTATTGACTGCCGTATTGGAGTTACTGAGATTAAACAACTGCTTAATCAATTGATTCGCCTGAACTCCAAGGTAATGATCGTATTTATTATAGGTACTATCTTGTTCTTGTTGCGCAAAAGCTGTAGCGCTTAAAAACAGAAGCAACACGCTCCCAAAAAATCGTAATACCATGTTTATTTCGCTTTGAACGGATTAGAAAATTTTGGATCCGTCACCATAGTGTAATCCGTAAGTGTATTCAGAAAAGCGATAATTGCTTTTTTCTCATTCGCAGGAATGTTGAGACGTAAAGCTGATCCGTTACTGCTGCGAAGTCGTGTATCAAGATTTGGATTATCCTCTAAACCTGTGCTGTAATGTTCCATAACAGATTCCAAATCAGCAAATCGGCCATCGTGCATGTAGGGAGCCGTTAATGCTACATTTCGCAAAGAAGGAATTTTGAATTTACCAGCATCTTCGGAAATCCCGGTTACACTTTCCAGGCCGCTATCTGTATCTATTGCATCTAAGCCGATGTTAGCGAACACTCCCCCAGAAGCAAACAAATAACCTATAGGATTTTGAACCTGATGGCAGGCATTACAATCATACCCTTCAAAAAATAAAAACTGCCCTTGCTGTTCTAATGCTGAGAGTTGCACAGTTCCAGCGATAGACTGATCTAATTTGGTGTTATTGGAAGTAATGCTTTGAATAAAAGAAGTAAGTCCTTCCGAAATCTTGTCAACAGTAATTTCTTCCGATCCGTAAGCCTTAAGAAAAAGGTCTTTGTAGTAAGGAACGGTTGCCAATTTAACAGCCAATTTATCAAAGTCACGTATACCCATCTCAACGTGGTTAGCAATGGGACGCAACACCATCGTGCGAATATTTTGTTCACGCCCATCCCAAAACAAATGGGTGCCTGAAAAAGCAATTCGAAACTCTCCATTGCTTATGAAATTAACATCATTGCTAAAATCAATATTATTGTTCGCTATTTCCGAACCATTACTATTAAAGAGTATTATCCCCGAATTAATAGGATTAAGGTTTTGAATCGGCATCGAATTTCTTGATGTCAGAATATTTTCAAATCCCTTGCTAAACCGGGCGTTATCGGTAAATGCCAATGACTGCTTATGGCAAGAAGCACAAGAAACAGAATTGTTGACGGATAACTGATTATCATAAAACAGTACGCGCCCAAGCGTTGGTATTTGGTCATTAATACCTAAACCGTATTGATCGGCCGCAGCTGGCAGATCAAGAACTGCGGTCTGAAGGGGTTGATCTTCTGTAACACAAGACGCCAGAAGAGTGGCGATTGCAAAAACGGCTAGTAGTTTTCTTTTCATGGCTGAATATGTTAGGACCAACGAATAAGTAGACACCTAATGTAGCTGAAAAGTGTAAAAACTATAACGGTTTTTTAAAAATCTTTATGCCAACCTGTCAGAAACGATGAGTTGGAACAGCTTTTGAAAGTCGATTCGGCCTAAAGAAGTAGGCATTATTCCTCAATAACAATACAGAAACGAACCACTATGGCAGCAACAACTCAGGAAAAAGGTAACATCTCCATTCATACCGAGAATATTTTTCCAATCATCAAGAAGTTCCTCTATTCCGACCACGAAATCTTTTTGCGTGAATTAGTATCCAACGCAGTAGACGCCACACAAAAGCTAAAGAAGCTTGCTTCCATGGGCGAGTTCGATGGTGAACTGGGAGACTTGAAGATTGAAGTCCTTTTCGATAAAGAAAAGAAAACCATCACGGTAAGAGATCGCGGTCTTGGAATGACCGGTGAAGAGATCAAAAAATACATTAATCAAATTGCATTCTCTGGTGCGACAGAATTCGTGGAGAAATTCAAAGACAAGGGTGATGCAAAAGATATCATTGGGAAATTTGGTCTTGGTTTTTACTCCGCCTTTATGGTGGCCGATAAAGTCGAAATCATTTCACGCTCTTATAAGGTAGACGAAACAGAAGCGGCTCGCTGGGAGTGTGATGGATCAACTTCTTTCGAACTTTCTTCGGCAACCAAAGATAGTCGTGGTTCAGATGTTATTTTATACGTCAATGCCGACTCAGAAGAATTTTTGGATGAGTGGCGTTTGAAGGGTATCCTCGAAAAATATTGCAAGTTTCTTCCGGTAGAAATTAAGTTTGGCACAGAAGAGAAAACTGAAGACGATGGTGTTGATGCTGAAGGTAAACCAAAAACGAAATCAGTAACGGTCGATCGCATCATTAACAATCCTGCACCACTTTGGGCAAAATCACCGCTGGAGTTAAAAGATGAAGATTACCTTAATTTTTATAAAGAGCTTTATCCCTATTCTGAGGATCCGCTATTCTGGATTCACCTCAACGTAGATTATCCCTTTAACCTTACGGGAATATTATACTTCCCGAAAGTGAAGAATGATTTTGAAGTTCAAAAAAACAAAATCCAATTATACAGTCGTCAGGTATTCATTACCGATGAGGTAAAAGATGTTGTGCCTGATTTCCTGATGTTGTTGCACGGTGTACTTGATTCCCCTGATATTCCATTAAACGTTTCGCGTAGTTATTTACAAAGCGATGCGAGCGTAAAGAAAATCAGTCAGCACATTACAAAGAAGGTGGCCGATAAGCTTGCCGATATGTTTAAGAAGGATCGCGCAGAGTTTGAGAAAAAGTGGGATGACATTGGCATCTTCGTGAAGTACGGCATCATCAGCGATGAGAAGTTTTACGACAAGGCAAAGGACTTTGTATTGTTAAAAAACACCGACAAGAAATACTTTACACTGGATGAATACAAAACACACGTAACGCCAAATCAAACCGATAAAGACAAGCATTTGGTTTACCTGTACAGTTCTGACTTGGGAAAGCAAGACAGTTTTATACAGGCTGCGAAAAACAAAGCGTATGATATAATGGTATTGGATGGTGTATTAGACAATCACTTCATCAATACCTTAGAGCAGAAACTTGAAGGCACGCAAATCAAACGGGTTGATAGTGAAACGGCAGAGAAGCTAATCGATAAAGACGAGAAAATAGAAAGTGTACTTTCAACTGAAGAGCAAGAACTGGTGAAAGGTATTTTCGAAAAAGCGATCAACAATAAAAACATGATGGTGGCTGTAGAATCAATGGCAACCGATGAATTACCTGTTGTTGTTACCATGAGCGAGTTCATGCGCAGAATGAAAGACATGGCTAAAATGGGTGGAGGAGGCTATGCCTTCATGGGCTCGATGCCTGACAATTATAATGTAGCCATCAACGCAAACCACAGTATTGTTCAGAAGGTAATTAAAGCTGAAACTGAGGAACAAAAAATTAAGTTAGCGAAACAAGCATACGATCTTGCTTTGCTTTCGCAAAACATGCTGACGGGTGCCGATCTGACAAGCTTCATTAAGCGAAGTGTAGAACTAGTAAGTTAATAGATTTATAAATTAGCTTAAGTCGTGCTTCATTAAATGTGGGGCACGACTTTTTTATTTTAGGATAGGTAATGAACCTCTCAAATAGATTGTGCGCTATTTTACCTTGTCGAAAGACGAATCTTTTATATGACGATAAACTAAAACCAGTTTATCAAAAGCTTTTGCAATGGTAAGTGTGATGGTATCCGTACTTAAATCAAGTTCTCCGGGCAAATAATTTCTTCCTATTATAAAATCATAATACATCCAGTCATCTGACTTTGTGAATTCCCAAAGTGAATCGGCCGTCTGAAAAGTCTCAACATTTATTTTATCGCCCGCTATTTCAATCCAGTAGCCAATACCTAATCCCGTAAGAAGTTTCAAGAAGGTATTTCGATATTCTTCATCAATCATTTGATTTTTAAAATATTCGCGATCTTCTTTACTTCCACGTTGTTTGCCAACCATCAACCAGAGACCAACTTCTTTTTGTCTGATAATAATCTGTAGGTTTATGAAGTTGCTAAGTCGGGCTTGAGGATGATATTGATTCAACTCAGTGTTATTTCTTCCGTATCTAATCCACATCGATGTAATTCGGTGATCTACATGGTCACTTGTATCAAGGCTACTGACGATGCTATTCTCATCACCATCTTTCTTCAGCTTTAATTTATGTACAGAATCCTTTATCAGATTGTGCAGTTGCAGAAGCTTGGTTTGAACCGCCTCTCGTTCAACTTTAATTTCCGGAGTATTCAAGATTGCTTTACTGTTGGCAAAGGTTAGATAATCTCCCTTTTTGAAAAACTGATTTTTGAATTTGATGGCATCCCAATTAAATCCAGCAGTCGTTAGTTCAATAAATTGACTTTTTAGTTTTCGGGAGGCAATCTCATTTTGCTTCAGTGAAGGAAAGATTAGTTTATATTCATCAATGATCGATTCCGTTAAGGGTTCGGAAAACTCATAGTATCCTGTGAACCACGATTTCAATGCTTCAATTTCTTTGACGTCCGTTACCTTATAAAATATTTCTTCGCTATCCTTAATTCCTTCCAGTGAAAAATTTCCGGAGCCTATAAAAGCCACAGTCTTTCTGTAGGGCAAATCGAAAATATAGACGTTAGCGTGAAAAAAGTTTCGGGTAAAGATGTTAAGCGTGATCCGATCCTGATAATTTCTCCAGATTCTCTGAAGCACCTGAGGCGATGTTAATACATCCAGCCCTGTTACAATTTCCATTTTGCATTTAGGAGGTATGCGGCTTCTGATAAAATCGAAACCAGCTTCGGATATGGCCGCTGTGGCGATATAACAATACTCAGCTTGTTGAAGAAGCTTCTCATTAATAAGAGGAACTGCCAGTTTCTTAACTATCATGACTTACAAATTATAATTAGCTTGCGAATTACAACAAGTACTGGAAACCGCAAAGGGCGCAGAGTTTCGCAGAGGATTTAGCTGAAACTTAAATAAAAAACCATAAAGGTATTTTGGCTTTTACTCTGGGTACCTTTGCGCACTCTGCGGTTTATCCCTTTATTTTTGATGGTGCTTTTTCTATTTTTACAATACCTTATTCAATCAGTCGTTTAATCATACTATGAAATGGAATTGCGTCATTCTTCTTTCTGGCCTGCTTGCAACACCTTTATTCACAAAGGCGCAAGACGAAAATCCCGATCAACAATTTTCCATTGACACTCCCGTAACCCTCGATTTTAAAAAAGAGGATGAGAAAGAAGAGCCCAAAAAGAAGAAGGTAAAGAAGAAAGTATTCTTCGGCATTAAAACGAAGAAGGGGTTTACCCGAAAAGGATTTGGCGACCGGGTTACATTTGAAACGTTTTACTACTTGAAAAAACAAGATAAGCCACCCGCTTTTGTCCGTGATGTGTATTGGTTTGACTTTACCCGTAAGGAAATCAGAAGAACTTCAACATTCGATCCGCAAAAGGGAGTTCTCTTACACGGACCGTATGAAAAACGGCAAGGCGCTAACATATTAGCGAAAGGTATTTTTTATAAAGGGACCAAGCATGGCCGTTGGATGGAATACAATCGCGATAGCGTGCTGACAAATAAAGAAAAATATTATCGAGGCTGGCCGCGTGAATCAACCGTGAGTTACTACGATCCGCAAGAGCGTAAACACATGAAGGAGATGACACCCATTGAGTTTGGTGAGAAGGAAGGTTTCTACTATTTCTTCCACGACAACGGACAGCTTGCCGTGCATGGCGAATTTAAGTGGAATGTAAAAGTAGGCGACTGGACAGAGTATTATCCAAATGGAAAAAGAAAGAAAATCATAGCCTACAGCAAAGAGCCGTTTGATAAAGAATTATTGCCCTACATTAAAGTGGAGTGGAATGATAAAGGCAAAGAGATTTATCGGAATAATAAGATGGCGAATTAATTTGTTAATGTGTTGATTCGTTGATGTGTAAATTGAATTCTACGATATAATGAAGAACTTCTTTCCTTTATACATTTCAATTCTTCTTATTTCTTGCGGACATAGCGTTA
Source organism: Chryseolinea sp. (assembly GCA_036787535.1). Classification (GTDB taxonomy): domain Bacteria; phylum Bacteroidota; class Bacteroidia; order Cytophagales; family Cyclobacteriaceae; genus Chryseolinea. Next base: position 108,952 of record DAIQPD010000002.1, on the reverse strand, counting down.
AGAACGAAATACCAAAGAGTAAAACAGGTTCTAACGATTCGATTCCTTAGCACTCACTAATCAGAATCAACCTAACACCTTAAGTCAAGAATGTACCTACGACAATGAGGTATCTTCATTAGGAATTGGTCTCATTATAGCCCCAAGTAAATTCCAAATATTCAATGACAGTAAATTGACCGACAAATGGGCTGATGTGGATATGTATTCAGAGGAAATTGAAAAAAACATTTGCTCAAAATTCTTTAAGCCCGACTATGGAATAATGCATTTTGTCGTTCTTGAAAATTCTGAGAAGTCATATAAAGTTCTGTCTTCATATTCTTCGGAAAAGTATTTGCCAAAAACGAAAGACTATGGATTTAAAACCTGGAACGATTACATACTAGAATCATTTGGAGTAAGACGTCTTTTGGAAAATACGAATACGGTCGAAGAAAGTAATTTATTAAGAGCAACGCCATCAGACAATTCTCAATCTATTCGCATTCCAGAAGGACACGAAATGTTTTGTACTATTGAAATTCAAGGTGATTGGGTTAAGGTAAAGTATGATTGTTTTTATAATCAAGTTGATAAACCTCATGAAGGACAACCGTGTTAAGATTTTATCAGACAATGTCAAAACTCAGTAACAGGTTGGATTAAGTGGAGGAAAAATAATGCGTTGCTGATTAGTATCTTCCTTATGCCGTAGCGAAGGCAATTCTAGTTTACCTTGTTTGAATTACCCGTCTCTCTGATCAACTTAACCGACATAAATCCAAGAATTATGATTACCAGAACAATTGCAATCCAGATAATGGATTGACTTGTGAAAATGGTTGTACCAGATTGCTCTACCTTATTCTGGAAAATGGCTACCGCTCCGATGTAGAGTAATGGAGGTTGTGCAGGAATTTTGTCTTTAAAGAAAGCCAGATCATAGTTAGGTAACTGAAGATTATCTCTTCCGATTTTTAAACTGTATTGATTTCCTCTCTTTAACCACGCTGTTACATATCGGTTTACTTGAAAGGCTCTTATTGAAGCAACATCCAATGGAGGATTGTCATCATTTTCAACAATCAGTAAAAGCTCTTTTACTTTTATTCCAGAGAGAGCTATTACGGAAGTCTGCTTTGAACTTAGTTCAAAATCGTAAAGTCGATCGTAATAGTATTCCGTATTTCCTTTTTTATTCTTTCCCTGCTCCTTGCTGTAAAGAGAAGCTCTCCGTAAAAAATACGGCTGACCAGACATCGATAAGGTAAGCTTGTCAACAACACGTGCCGTGTCTAAGGTAATCTTCACAAAACTCTTTTTTTGCTTTGTGCTGTCCGATTTGATCAAGCTCAAAGAAGAGAGCTCTTCATACTTACCATCCTCCGTATTCGCTTCGTAATATCCGGCACTTAGAATATTGATCGGTGCACTGGTAGAATCCTCCAGTTGCAAAAGATAAAAAGTGTAGTTGCTTAGCGGGAAGTCAACAATTTTCAATTCTGAAGTTTTGTTTTGATTGTTAATGGCATTTAAAATGAAGTGCTCCTTAAGCGCAAACCAATTCTCTCTGTCATCGCTTCCCAAAAGTGTGGCACGTTTTGTTACCTCTGCATTTTTAATGGAGAGATTGATGTTGTTGATAGCATGACCATCTGGATTTTTGAGAATCAAAGATGTGCAGCAATTCTTTTCCTTTTTTTTCTCAACAATTTCATACTCCTTAAATTTTTCAGAATGATACACGGGGTCTTCCTTCTGAAACAAATAAGGTACTTCCGTATTTTGCTGATCGTAAATCCTGATGTTAGAAAATTCAGAATTGAAATAGGGACTTACCTTTGGGGAAATGAATATTCGATAAAATCCATCCGCCTCAACAGGAGGTAAGGAACCTTCGCCCTTGAACTCCTGACTTAATCCAAAGTTTGAAACACTTAGAAGAAATATTGAAATTAAGATTCGTCTCATGATACATTTTCTTTTTCAGTTGAATCACTAACCGTTTCATCCGTCAATAAAATCTTTTTCAAGCGCTGATACATAAACGAAACCACAAGTAATAAAACACCAAGTGAAATAAAGGCTGCTATTTTCCCACCCTCTGATATTCCTCTGATGTCGATTGTAAACAGTTTCAAAATCGTAATCAGAAAAAGCGTAAGTGAAATAATGCGCAGGTGTTTCTTCTTGGTCTTTAGTCCGAAGGCGATTAAACCAAAGGAAGTAATACCCCATAAAATTGGGAATCCGATTTTGTGATTCTGCGTGAGGATATGCTCCATTGATTCTGATGTCGCGCCTGATAAAAGCATCACAATATGATCTAACTCGGTACTGGCCAGAAATACAAAGAAGAATACGTAGAACCAGGAGTAAGCATGAAAAGTAGTCTTATTGAATTCTGCAAGTCCTTGAATCTTTTTCAAGCTCATTGCAGCAACCAGCGCTAAAAGGATGATCAATATGTAATGGAAAATAAAACCCGTGATGGTTGATCCAGAGAAAAGGAAATCATTTCGGGTTCTGATAATCTGATCATGATAATAGAACAGGTAACTGATCATTGCTAAAATTCCCCAGAACGAAAACGCATCTTTAATGTATTGATTGCTGAGCCATTTTCTTTCGGCCAACAGTAATCCTAAAACAAAGAGCATGTTGTAGCTACCGATGATAAGGTTTTGTGTTGCATAATCGAAATCATGAGAGAAGAGTTGATGCCGGAGTTCAAGGAACTGAGATACATATAACAGAATTATACCTGCGAACAGAAGTAAATTTTTATATAGATGAACGGATTCTTCATCTTCTTCACCTTCATTTTTCAATAAATAAAAAGTGGCAGCAATTGAGGCAAGAGAAAATAAACCTGTGATGTATCCTTTGTTCAGTATTATATTCAAAGATGATTCTGTTTCATCAATATAGATCTGACTCCAATCCATGATGAGACTAATCACCATGAGACCCATGATGAGCAGGGAGGCAAGTTTCATTAACCGAATGCCCGACTTCTGCGAGAGCCAAAGCAACAACACCGTTTCTGCTGACCAGAACAAAGTAATGTAATTACCTTTTAATTGAACCGGAGCCGCAAGACTAATGAAGGTAAGTACCAGTCCAACCAACAGGAAGACAAGATTTTTATCCACCCTATTATTTTTAAACAGCGTGTAAGCAAAAACGAAATTGAAGATTCCCAATGCTGCAGTGAACAATCCCTTAAAATCTTCACCGATCGGATTGTTTAAGATCATCATGCCAGCACCATAGTAGAAGAAGGTATTGCTTAAGAGAATACTGATTTCAATTCCTTTGAAAGGTAAACGCTCTTTGATGTTGTTGATGATATTCATCGCGAAAAAAACCAGGTAGAAAATCGTAGCAAAGATCAACGCCCCAATAATCATCGAAGAATTTTCTCCATCGAATTTTGTACTCAGCCATGAGCCGAAAAGTAAAATGGTAAGCGCGTAACAAATGATGTTGACCAGATTCCATTTCTTAAAATAAGCAAGCACTAACATGCCCGAATCCAGAATAAGGATATAGGTAAATAGCACAACATAATTTCCTTCACCCGTACTCACCATAAATGGAGAAGCAAAGCCGCCCAGAATAGAAAGAATCGCTAACTCTATACGGTTGTATGCAAGTGAAAACACTACAGCAAAACTTGTAATGCCGAGCATCAACAAAAATGCTGCAGTCTGATTAAAGATTTTGTATTCGTGAAAAGCAATGGCAATGGTTAAATACAATACAGCTATTCCTCCACCAACCAGCACTGAACTAAAGGCTGTAAATGTTCTGCGCAAACGATGTGCTACTCCCAATAAAATTCCTCCACAAAGAATTCCAATGAACACTCGTCCGATTTCATTGATCCATTCCTGATCGATTGCATACTTCACAAAGAATCCGATCCCTAATACTAAAATCCCAATACCAATTTTGTTGGCAAGGTTTTCACCGATAAACTTTTCGAGATCAGGATTGCGTTCAAAAAAGTCAGGTTTGTGAGGCTTCGGTTCTGATACTATTGGAGGTCGAGGAAATACTGGTTGAGAAGGTCGTCCTTCAGGAAAGACATGTATAGGGTCAGGCTTAACAACCTCCTCTTTTTTCTCCAACTGAACCGGAGCTTGTTCTTCTACTTTTGGTCTTACCTGCGCTGACAGGATAACTGGCGTTGGAGCTTTATGCTCGATAGCGATTTCCGGAAGGATAGATTTCTTTTCGACTTTTATTTCTTCCTTTTTAAATTCTTCCCGAATGCTCGCCTTTCTCTTTAGTTCTTCCGAAAGCAGATCTACCTTTCGATGGAGCAAGTCCATTTTTGAAGTCAGATTATTTTTCAGGGTAATAACAACAATAAGAATAACGATCAGGAGAATGATTAAAAAAAATTCCATGGAGGAAGGTTTGGTTTAAGCGGTCAAGCTCAAAGCTACTAAAACCATGAGATTTAGAAAGAGCGCATCTGCACATTGGCTAATTGAAAATCAATTAATCGCATCTTCAAAATGAACAATCTCTACCTGATCGTTGTAGCCTATTTTAACCGATACAATATCGAAGCGAATGTGGCCTTGCCAGTCAGTGGTAAAAATATACTCCTCAGCAGCCTCAAACATTTTTCTGCCTTTTGAATAGTCTACAAAATCTTCTGGTTCACCATACAAAGTAGACGTTCTCGTTTTTACCTCAACAAAGATTAACCAGTTTTCGCGCTGAACAATCAGATCGATCTCAGCATGTTTATATCGATAATTGCGTTCTACAATTTCGAATCCCTTCTCTTTTAAAAATTCGGCAGCAAGGTTTTCGCCCCTGGCTCCGGTTTTGATTTTATCACTCACAACTAAATTCTAACTTTGTGGTGGAAGTTACAAAGATGAGCTTTACAAAAAAAATATGGCCCTTTTACTTTTCTTGAAGTTCAAGTAACCATTGAGATTTTATTACCTTTTACCACTAGATAAGATTTAGTGTGCTACAATAATTACCTTTAGGTTTATAGAATAGTATCAGTGATGGAAATATCGCGAAGAAAATTTTTAAAGGACTTATCGGCAGCTTCACTGGTGCTAATGGGCGGCAGCGTACTGACGCTTACCTCTGCTCAGGCTGAATCACTGAAAAAGAAATCGGTTCTCCGTTTTGTGGTTGCTTCTGATGGGCACTACGGACAGGAAGGAACAGACTTTGATTTGAACTACACGAATCTTGTAAAAAGTATTACATCGTTTCACAATCAAAACCCAATCGATTTTTGTGTAATCAATGGAGACATTGTTCACGATGGAAAAGATTTTCTGTTACCTGCAAAAAAATTACTCGATGGACTTCCGGTAAAATATTATGTCACAAGAGGAAACCATGATAATGTAAGCGATAGTTATTGGAATGAAGTTTTCGGAATGCCGTTGAACCATGATGTTGATCTTGGTAAAAATGTTTTGCTGCTTGGTGATACATCTAATGAGAAAGGTGAGTTCTTAAGTCCGGATTTGGTCTGGCTCAAAACAAAACTAGATACGTATAAAGACAAGAAGAACATTTTTATTTTCCTTCATATTCCTCAAGCCATGTGGACGAAGTGGGCTGTTGATACTCCTGCCTTTTTTGAATTGGTAAAATCCTACAAAAATATCAAGGGAGTCTTTCATGGACATGAACACGAAGAAGATGGCGTCCGGATGGTAGAGCACATTCCGTATATGTTCGATTCACATTTTGGCGGAAATTGGGGAACGGCTTACAAGGGTTTTCGCGTTGTGGAACTTATGAAAGATCAATCATTGTTAACCTACATTATGAATCCTACCGAAAAAATTAATCAAGCCACCTTCTGATTTGAACACTAACGTCAATAAAAAAACAGAATTCAGAAATCTCGGCCTGATCGATTACAAAGAAGCATGGGATTATCAAACCGATTTGTTTCAGCAGACTTTAGCGACTAAGTCTGTGAACCGCGATCGCACGACCAACGAACAACTACCAACGAAAAACTATTTACTCTTCTGTGAACATCCACACGTATTTACCTTAGGTAAAAGTGGCAATGCCAATAATCTTTTGTTGCAGGAAGAAATGTTGAAAGCAAAAGAAGCTACCTATTTTCATAGTAATCGTGGGGGAGACATTACCTATCATGGCCCGGGTCAGTTGGTGGGTTATCCCATAATCGATTTAGAGAATTTTTTCACAGACATTCATCAGTACATGCGGTTGCTTGAAGAATCGATCATCTGCACGCTAGGTGATTTTAATATTGAAGCGGGAAGAATTTCTGGTCTTACCGGTGTGTGGATTGATTTTGAAAATAAAGCGAACGCCAGAAAAATTTGTGCATTGGGTGTAAAAACAAGTCGTTGGGTAACCATGCATGGTTTTGCCCTCAACATCAATACCGACTTGGATTACTTCGATTACATTGTGCCCTGCGGAATTAAAGACAAAGCTGTAACTTCGTTAGCGAAAGAATTGGGCGCGCCTCAGGATTTTCATAAGGTTTCCACAATTTTAAAAGAGCATTTCACCCGTCTTTTTGAGATGGAACTTCAGCCCTCACAATTGATATGATTAAAGACATTAACATACCTGAAGTAAAAAACGTAACCCTTGCAGTGGCACGAAAGAAAAGCATTGGCGAGCAAGATGAGTGGCAGGTATTTTTGATTAACAACAACGATCACGAAATAGAAAATACCTTAGTCGCCAGTACAGGTTATGGTTTAAAGGATGGTGAAGAGCAGCGCACTTCCATCCTGCGTCATTTTTTAAATACTATCCCTGCAAAAAGTGTTTCCCTTATCGAACCTATCGACCCGGCAGTATTTCATCTTAACAATGAGTATTGGCTAAGTTACTATGTAGGTTCTCAGATTTTTGATAAGCGTTTTCTCTTCGTTCCCGATTCGATTCGCGAAGAACACCTTTCATTTATTAAGGAATTAGAAATGGAAGGCGTGTTGCATTCGTAAAGATATTTTCTCCAGATACCTTGAAATAAAATAGGCCCTCAATATGAGAGCCTTTTTTTGTACCCAGGACGGGACTTGAACCCGTACAACCTTGCGATCACAGGATTTTAAGTCCTGCGTGTCTACCAATTCCACCACCCGGGCGATTCCGTTAACCGTTATCTGTTAATCGGTTCTTCACTTAAATAAAAAAGTGTGAGGTTAATCTCACACTTTTTCCAAATGCTAATTAACCATTAAAGAATAACGATTAACTTCAATTGAGCGGGAAACGAGACTCGAACTCGCGACCCCGACCTTGGCAAGGTCGTGCTCTACCAACTGAGCTACTCCCGCTTTTTCCTTTTCATTTCTGTAAAGGGAGTGCAAATTTAGCGAGTGTTTCTAAAAATGCAACATTTCTGCAAAAAATGCTGTGACCCCTCAGGGACTCGAACCCTGGACCTACTGATTAAGAGTCAGTAGCTCTAACCAGCTGAGCTAAGGAGTCTGAATTTTTGCGCAATCTATGCCGATTTCTGAACTTCTTCAAACTCCTGTCGCAGTTCGCGGGCATGATTCTTATTTTTTGAAAACTTTATATGATTCGGCACACCTTTCAAGTCCCAGATTAAACCGGTCCATGAAAGTACCTTGAGTGTATACCAGGTAATATCAATCTCCCACCAAAAGAATCCCTGACGCGAAGCGGTTTCATAATAGTGATGATTATTGTGCCAGCCTTCACCTAATGTAATTAAGGCAAGCCATAAACTATTCTTAGACTCTTCTCCCGTCTCATATCGCTGTTTGCCAAACTTGTGCATAATCGAATTGATCGAGAATGTTCCGTGATATAAAATCACTGTGCTCAAAAAGAATCCAATAAATAATGTAGAGAATCCATTGGTTGTAAACATGGTGAGGATGCTTCCACCATTTACAATTCCACCTAATGCCATTACAAAAACGGCAAGGCATGTTGGAGCAACGAGGTAATGTCTATTCAACCAAACTAATTCTGGGTACTTAGCATAATCACCAATTACCTTGTAATCTGTTTCTTTAAAATCAGGGCCAATGATCCAACCAATGTGTGAATACCAGAATCCATAAATTTTCATTGAATGCGGATCAGCGGGTGTATCACTGTGGCGATGATGATGACGGTGATGAGCTGCCCACCACAATGCACCTTTCTGAGCTGAGGTTTGCGCCATGAAAGCAATGACAAACTGAAACCATCTCGAAGTTTTATACGACTTATGGGCAAAGTATCGGTGATATCCACCCGTTACCCAAAACATTCTTACCACATACAAAACCGCGCAAACAATCCAATCAAATAAGGTAGCGCCTGTATAAATGGCGGCCAGAGGCATTAAATGAATAAGGGCAAAAGCAATCTCCTGTTTTAAGATCGGCTTACTGCGTATTTCGGGGGAAGCTGTTGTCTGACTCATGATCGTAAAAGTATTAGCGCCACATTCTTTCAGACAGCAAAGTTAAGGTATTCGTTCCAAAAGCGCTCTTCTATTGTAATCCTTTCACGGCCAAACAAGTGTGAGGTAGTTCGAAAGTTTTTAATTAATGGTACACATCGAAATCAAACTTTAGTTTTTGGTGTTATCTTGCTAAGATTTCTAAGAATGAATTACGCGAACACCATATCACTTTATCAGCCTATGCTTCACAGCATTGCCTATAACCTTGTGAGGTGTAAGGAAGATGCCGAAGATATCGTGCAAGAAACCTTCATCAAATGGCTAAGTGTTGATCAACAAAAGATAGAAAACACTAAGGCTTACCTCATCAGGGCGGTAACGAACAATTGTCTTAATCATCTTTCTTCACTGCGTAAAAAGAAAGAAGAATACATTGAGAACGTTTCTGAAGTGATCAAAAACTTCAAAGAAACAAACCTTGCTCACCTTGATTTAGATGTAAATCTCTCCGCAGCCTTTAAGGTATTGATGACCAAACTTGAGCCTCTGGAACGTGCTGTATATGTTCTAAAAGAGGTTTTTGACTACGAATACGATGAATTACAAAACACGCTTGACAAGAAAAAAGAACATTGTCGCCAGTTGTTCAGTCGTGCGAAAAAGAAATTAAGTGAAGAAACTTCCAGGATAAATTTCGAACTCCCCGATAGCTCCTCCCTGATTGAGAGTTTCAAAAAGGCTTGTCACCTGGGCAACGCAACAGAACTCGTTTCTGAGCTCAAAAAGGATATTTCAACCCCTCAAAAAAATAATTAAAAATTTATCGTCTGGTTTGTCACAAAAGCCGGACGACTTTGTCTTACAGAAAAATGCCTGCTTAAAAGCAGGTGTTCAATAAAGTTAAACCTACAACCTGGAGCTAAACATGGCAGTCATTTTAACATTTTTTATAGCGCATTGGTATTTGTCGCTATTCTTCCAAACTTTCTTCCTGCATCGCTATGCCTCTCATAAGGCGTTTACGATGAGCAAGACCACTGAGAAAGTATTTTACATTCTTACCTGGTTTTTCCAAGGACCAAACTATTTAAGTCCTTACGGATATGGTGTAATGCACCGCATGCATCACGCATTTGCGGATACAGAAAACGATCCTCATTCACCTAAGTATGATGAAAGCATTTTCAAAATGATGTGGAAAACGAAGACCATCTATAAAGACATTGCAAACAAAGTAGTAATTCCTGAAGCTCGTTTTACTGAAGGTGTTCCACAATGGGAAGCGTTTGATAAGTTCGCTCGCTCCTGGGCATCCCGTATTTTCTGGGGGCTTGTTTACACGGCAATATATTGGCAATTCGCTACCGCATGGTACTTGTGGTTATTGCTTCCTTTACAATTTATTATGAGCCCGATTCACGGTGCTGTGATTAACTGGTTTGCTCACAAGTATGGTTACAGAAACTTTGAAGTAGGAGACACTTCCAGAAACTTCTTACCTGTTGATTTCTTAATGATGGGCGAAAGCTATCACAACAATCACCACAAGAATGGCAATCGTGCAAACTTTGGTGGTGTTCGCTGGCACGAGATTGATCCTACTTATCAGGTCATTAAAGTATTGAACAAATTGAATATCATTCAAGTTGTGAAGACGAAAGAACTGAGTGTAGATCGTGTACAGAAAGCAGCATAAGCTTTAAAAGAAAATATATTGAAAGCCTCGGATCGTTCCGGGGCTTTCTTGTTTGTAGTGGAACCTCTAAATTAACCGCAGCGAGGACTGAGGTTCGCAGAGGATTCTATTGAAGCAATGAGAGCATATATGAGTTGATTTTTGGTAATTAACTCTGCGTTTCTCTGCGCCCTCAGCGGTTTAAACCTTCCATATCACGTCTTCAAAATTGCTATATTGATTCTTCAGTAATTAGCGGTAATTTGCAAGGTAATTCTAAGTACAGGATGTTATAATTTCAACATCCGCTGTGCAAAATCAATTTTAGTATAGTAAATATCTCAACGCTTGACATTCCACGATTTTAAATTTGACGAAAAGCTATTGGAGGGCTTAACGTCTATGGGTTATAACAGTCCAACACCCATTCAACAAGAAGCAATACCTATCATTCTTGCAAACAAAGATTTGATTGCCTGTGCTCAAACCGGAACAGGCAAAACGGCTGCCTATCTATTACCGATCCTGAATAACATCATGCACGCTGAAACGCGGCATCTGAACACATTGATAATTGCACCCACGCGTGAGTTGGCTCAACAAATCGATCAGCAAATTGAAGGGTTTGGTTATTTCATTGGAGTAAGTTCTATTTCCATTTACGGTGGTGGCGATGGTGCGACCTGGGATCAACAACGCAAAGCACTTGAATCCGGAGCCGATATTATCATTGCTACACCGGGAAGATTGATCGCATTATTGGCCACTGGAAAAATTGTATTGGATCATCTGGAACATTTAGTGCTTGATGAAGCAGACCGTATGCTCGACATGGGTTTTTACGATGACATCGTAAAAATAATAAGTTACCTGCCCAAAGACAGGCAAACACTTTTGTTCTCGGCTACCATGCCACCCAAAATTCGCGTGCTGGCAACTAAAATATTAAATCAACCGGAACAGATAACGCTCTCCATTTCTAAACCGGCCGCTGGAATTTTGCAACAAGCTTACCTTGCTTACGATACTCAGAAAGGTGCACTCATTAAGCACATACTCAAAACACATGAGTGGAACAGTGTCATTGTCTTTGCCTCTACGAAAGAAATGGTAAAGAAACTAGATACTGATTTTCAACGTGCCGGATTAAAAGCGCAGGCCTTTCATTCTGATCTCGATCAACCTGCACGTGAAGCACTTTTACGTGCTTTCAAAAACAAACAAGTGAACATGTTGATTGGAACCGATGTGCTTTCACGTGGTATTGATGTTGAAGGTATCAGCATGGTTATCAATTATGATGTGCCACCCGATCCGGAAGATTATGTTCACCGTGTTGGTCGCACGGCTCGCGCAGAAACCAAGGGTACTGCCATTACCTTTATCAATGAAAAAGATCAGGGAAAATTTCTAAGCATCGAAACTCTTATTGGAAATGAAATTCCAAAATTGCCTTTACCTGAGGCGCTTGGCGAAGGACCTGTTTATGACCCTAAGGCGAAACGTAAAAGTAACGGACCTCCACGGAAGAGTTTTAGTAAGAGGAGAAAGTAATTTTTCTCCTCTCAATGCATTGCCTACTCATTCCTTAGCGAATCAATCGGATTGAACATTGCTGCTTTTATCGATTGATAGCTTACTGTAACAATCGCCAATAGCAAAACGATTGCTCCCGCCAGAATAAACACTCCTGCATTCAAAGCAATCCGATACTCAAAACCGCTGAGCCATTCTTTCATAACATACCAGGCCAGTGGACAAGCCAAAACAAATGCTAATGCTACCTGTCTGGTGAATGCAAGCGAGACCATCAAGAATAAATTGATCGAACCCGCTCCTAATATTTTTCTGATTCCTAATTCTTTGGTTTTGCGCTCCACATGATAATTAGCCAGACCTAAAAGTCCAAGGCAAGCCACTAAAATACTAAGTGTTCCTGCCATTTGAAAAATCATGCCCGCTTTCTTCTCTGACACATAAAAGGTATTGAGTTGCTCCGAAAGAAAGTGATATTCAATCGGAGTTTCCGGATCAAATTTTTCATGAACCTTGGTGGCGCCTTCAATCAACGCTTGTGTATCTCCAGAAACTTTTATTGAAAAGTAATCGATCGACTGAATTGGGTTGTTGCGATAGCCCATAATGATGGGAGCAATTTTTTGATGTAGCGATTGAAAATTGAAATCTTTCAGCACACCCACTACATTCACATTCCATGTACCTCTCCGTGCTTTGATCCGAAGCACTGTACCGATTGGATTTTTCAAATTCATCGCCTCCACGGCCGATTCATTAATCACAACATTTAACGAATCGGCTTTATCGTTTCCGGAGAAAAATTTTCCGGCTTCAAGTTTAAGGTCATACGTTTTTAACATGTCCTCGTCAAATCCCATAAAATAGGTTTGGAGCGAATCGTTCTTTGCATTGGCATCGCTTGCATTTTTTACATACAGCTGTCGGATATTTTTCCATTCACCAGGCACTCGTGAAGAAACTGCCACATGCTTTACGCCTGCCAGTTTTGAAAATTCATTTTTCATAGCCTGAAACTGGTTGCGCACCGAACCGCTATTAATATCAATGATCATCAATTGATCTTTATCAAATCCAATATCTTTTGTTTGAATAAAGTTGATCTGATTACCAATCACCATTGTCGATACGATCAATACGATGGTGATCACGAACTGAAACACAACGAGCGAAGTGCGGAGATTAAATTTGTTTCTTGTAAATACCGCTTGACCTTTTAGTGTAGCAACCGGCTTTAGTTTTGATAAATAAAAGGCAGGATAACTTCCTGCAATCACACCAATAATCAATGTGATGAGTAAAAGTGCTGGTATAAATTCACCTATCGTTTCCAGTGAAAGGTCAAAATGTTTTCCGGTGATAGAATTGAAGAACGGAAAGCAAAGATCCATCATCACTATAGACAGCAACATAGAAACCAACGTAATAACAAAAGCCTCTGTTAAAAACTGAAAAATAAGTTGGGTCTTAATGGCTCCGGCTACTTTTCGTATGCCTATTTCTTTTGAGCGTGATGACGCCTTCGATGTGGTTAAGTTAATGTAGTTAATCGCTGCAATAACCAATAAGAACATCGCCATGCTCGAAAAGGTATACACATACGAAAGCTGACCATGTGCCTCTTCAACACCTGATTGAATATCTTTTGAGTGTAAATAAATATCCTGAATGGGTTGAAAGGCTGTTGCCTGAACTTCGGCATCAGGTCCCCAATGCTTCGTCATAAACGCAGGCATCTTTGCCGCCACATCGTGAATGGATTTCCCATCACGCATCACAACGTAGGTAAAGGCACCGAATTCTTGCCAGTCTCCCAGATAATCATTCCATTCCTTATCGGTAAGGATGTTGGAAAACAGTAAATCAAATTGAAGATGGGAGTTCTCCGGAAAGTCTTTAATAACACCCGTTACCTTTACAACACCAATCTCAAGCAAGTTCATCGTCTTGCCAAGAGCGCTTTCTTCTCCAAAATATTTTTTTGCCATCGACTCCGGAAGCACCACAGAAAAGGGCTGACTAAGTGCCGTTGATTTATCTCCTTCTACGAAATCAAAATCAAAGACATTAAAAAAATTAGCATCGGTTGTTGTGAACCAGTTTCGCTCATTGTATTTCGCTTCGCCTATTTCCACAATTACCTGACCTGAAAATCGGTGAAGGCGAGTCATCTCTTCAACTTCGGGAAAAGAGCTGACTAGCTCCGGCCCAAACGGTGAAACAGTTACACCATAGGTCCGAAGGTTATCCGGAACCGATTTATCGATAGTAAGTACTCTGAATGTTCTGTCTGATTTTTGATGGAAAGAATCGTATGACAACTCGTTGTTAACATAGGTATACAGCATCGTACTGAACGAAATACCGATTACCAGACCGAGTACATTAATAAAAGTGAATGCCTTGTTTCGGAGCAAAGACCGGATGGCAATTTTAAAATAGCTACGTATCATAGGAGAGGTTTAGTAATTCCTCTCCTTACGATTTTCATGCCACCGGATATTGTTTGATTCTGGTTTCAATTAAGGGATATTGAAAATGGTGCCTGTTCAATATTACTTAAAACCGTTCGCTATCGGGCGAATTTAAATTTCTCCTTTCTCTATCATTTCTTTCATCGAACCGAGCATCATATTCCAGTTTTTTTCTGAATGATCACGAGCTTCTTCAGATGAACAATTTTCCTGCGTCACCGTCAGCTTTGTAACGTCTCCGTTTTGCTGAAGGGCATATGTAATGGTTTGATAATTTTCTGGAGCATCGGCTAGCCCTGAGAAATTACTCCAATAATCATAGACTAGTATTTTATCTTTTTCGATTTCGAGTATAGTTCCCTTGTCTTCATAAGCCTTACCTTCCCATTCACCACTAAAGGTAATGGAAGTTCCCTTTTTCAAATCGGATGTCATCTTCGTTCCAAAAAAATACTTTGCGATTTTTTCAGGGACCGTTAATGCATCCCAAACTCTGGACTTTGATGCCTTGATGTCCAACGATACTTTGCATTCAATACCTTGTTTCATTTTATTGATGTTTATGTTTTTTCTATAACTATTTTAAGATCAATCTTCCAGCTCTGAACAAGCAAAGCCGTAATCATGCAAGACTTTCTGTGCCACAGTTGGATGAATCGATTGTGATTTAATTCGCAATATTTTATCACAATCGTCCAATGCAAAATTCCATTGGCCGTTGCCCGCAAGAGCATCAAGCGAAGGCTTCAATCGCTTAATACCTTCTTTGCTTTCTACCGATGTTTTAAAAACCAGAACATTCATTCTAAAAATATAAAATTGTTAACCACGCCATGATCGCAACCAACACACCTGCACAAAGCAGTAACCACCTTTGCTGAGAAAGTTTAATTAACGCCAAGTTGAATCTGAGTAACATTTGCTTCAGGAGATGTAAAGTCTGCATTGATGTAAAGTTCACGAGTGGTTCCGAGTGGTTGTAAATTATTCTCGGCAACGAACTGCATGATCTTGCCATAACTTTGAGGTATGTCAGTCCAGGCACCTTCATGCAAAAGGGTTACGCATTTGTAGTTATCCGTTCGCTTGAAATGGAATTTTCCATCGTACTCATCCACCACTTGTGATATGGGCAAAGCGACTTCAAGCGTAAACGATTTTGATTCATCACCTGTAAAGCCGAAGTAGTGCCAGTGCACGGGGCCGGTTACATGAAGATCAAGACGAACGGACTCTTTAAAAAGCTCTTTCGCGATCGGAAAGAATTTCTCCAACTCATTCACTTTTGTTTCAGCACGATAAAACAAAAAGTTAATTGGTTTGATTTCTTTAATCTCGGGTTGCATAGTGTTTGTTTTTTTATGCTAAGTAACGAGCATAGCATGACAGCCCTATGGCAGCAGGAAAAACTATTTTCAAAATATTCTTGAGGAGAGTGACAACCCTATGTCAGGAGAGGGCTAAAATTTTATCCTACGAGTAGGTATGGTATTGATTTGCGATGAGTGACTTGTGATTTTAGATGAGTAATTTGGAGGGTACAATAAATCGCAAATCAAAATCTCTTATTCCTTTAGTAGAGTTACCCGATGATCATAGCCTGATTTAGCGTAATGATTATAAAGATCTTCTGTAATCTCCGCCATTCTTATTTTCAGTTCTTCCGGACTTTCTACAAAGGCATGACTGCCAAACATCAAAAGCCAGTTGGCCATGTAGTCGATACTATCAATCATAAACTCAGCACGGATGCGATCCCCAAGATCTTCTTGTGAAACACAACCATACAAAGATCTGCTGCGAATGGCTGATTTATCAAATACAATAAAGCATCGAGTCAGGTTTTGATTGGTTTGAAAAACAGAGTTGAAGTATTCCTGAAGAGAAGTCTCGCTACGTGCCTCGTAAACTTCTTGTGTGTTGGTAAGGGACATGATTCGATCGGCTCTGAAATTCCGATAGCCATTGCGAAGTCGGCACCAACCGATGAGGTGCCAGGTCATGCTGTAATAAAACATGCCCATGGGTTCAACACATCGCTGTGTTATTTCTTCCTCTGCATCACTGTAATCTATTTTCAATACTTGTCTTTTCCCAATGGCTCGTTGAATCTCCGTAAGAAAATGATCCGGAAAATCCTCTTCATCACGATGTTCATATCGCGAGCGCAGAAAAACTTCGATATGCGGATCGAGATTTTCTAAATGATCCTTTTCTCCATCACTTAGTACTGCTTTAATTTTATGGAGAGCAGAATCAAATGCCGCGCGAACCGATTTGTCGGCCATCTTATCTACCAGTTTTCCAGCCAGCATCATGGCACTTGCCTCATCTTGTGTAAACATTACAGGAGGAAGATGATAGCCATCAACAATAAAATATCCCTTGCCTGCTTCTGAACCCACAGGAACTCCGGCTTCCATGAGTGATTTAACATCGCGGTAAACTGTGCGAAGACTAATTTCAAACCGCCTGGCAATTTCATCTGCCTTCACCACGCGTTTGGTTTGAAGGTGAATAAGAATTGCGGTAAGTCTATCGATGCGATTCATGCTTCGAAGATAAGGTATCGATTCGAATTAAGATACATACTTCACATTCAACTGTTTGAAGGATGGTTGATGAAAATAGTATGACTTGTGATCAGTGATTTGCGAAATGTAGTGCCCGTCTTTATAATTTTATTAAATCGAAAATCACTAGTCAAAAATCAATCATCGCAAATTGGATTTATCTTCTTACGACAAAAATCCTCACAAATACCTATTCCTTTTCAAGCACCGCCATCGCAGCATTGTGCCCTGGAATTCCGCTAACTCCTCCTCCTCGTTTTGCACCGGCACCACAAATAAAAATTCTGGGATCATCGGTTTCAACACCCCAGCCCGGTACTTCTGAATCTTCGCGAAACGGAAATGCCAGATCGCGGTGAAAAATATTTCCTCTTGGTAATCCAATGGCTTCTTCAATATCCAATGGTGTTTTCACTTCTATTGTTAATTCACCATTCGATGAACGAGCCAAAACAGATTCTATCGGATCGAGTAAATATTCGTTGAGTGAATTCAGTGCTGAATCCAACGCTGCCTTTCGTTGTGCATCATGATTTTTATCAAATAAGGCAGCAGGTGTATGCAATCCAAAAAGCGTTAAGGTATGATAGCCATCTCTCTGCAACTCGGAGCTTAAAATCCTGGCATCCGATAAGGTATGACAATAAATTTCAAGTGGAAGTCGAGAAGGAATTTTGCCGGCTTGGGCTTCCTGATACGCTGCTTCTAATTGTGAAAAACTTTCGTTGATATGAAATGTTCCGGCAAACGCATCGCGTGGATCTTGTCCCGATTTCAATCTTGGTAACTGCTTTACCAGCATATTGATTTTCATTTGTGATCCATCCAGACTTTCGGGAGGATTCGTGCCGCGAAGTTTTGCTAAAACCTGTGGTGCTGCATTCGACAATAAATATTCAGCAGAGATAGTACTTCCATCTTCCAGAGTAACACTCACTTCATTTTTATCGGAATGCACTTTTGTAACGCGACTATTTGTTTTAATGGTGACTCCAGATGCTTTCGCAACACGTTCCAATTCCTGAACAAGTGCACCCATTCCACCTTCAGGTACTTTCCATTCTCCATTTCCATTTCCAATTACGTGATAGAGAAAACAAATATTGGCCTGCATGGAAAACGCTGACACATACGTACCGATGAGTGCATCCGTAAGCACTACACCTCGAACAACATCATCCTTAAATCTTTTTGTAATGACATCACCAATCGGATTTTCAATCAGATAATCCCATACGGATGAAAGACCAATTGCTGACTTTAACTCGGATCGCGTAGGTAATGGCTTTAACATTGTTGGAGCAATACGTTCTGCAAACTCCGCTATTTCGCCATAAAATTTCCTCCAGGCTTTTGCTTCTTCACCTCCATCAGGAAGAGTTTTAAAAGATGCCAACGTTTTTTCATCCCAAATACGGGAAATATACAAACCCTGATCTCTTCCATTATTTACAAAGGGTGTATAACTCGCTACCGTTCTTGATATACCTTTGAAATTAAGACCCAGATCTTTTATGATTTGATCCGGCAACAACGAAACCAAATACGAGTATCGCGACAAACGTGCATCAAAATCAGGGAAGACCTGTACACTTGCAGTGGCTCCACCAATTTCAGCATTCGCTTCCAGAACAAGAACACTCTTGCCAGTCTTTGCTAAATATGTAGCAGCGACTAATCCATTGTGCCCAGCTCCAATGATGATGATGTCGTACTTTTTTTTAGTCATTCTTTTTCAATTTGATTTGGCATGAAAGAAAATCATTCTGAAGAGTAGTAAAAAGAAAAAATTATAAGGGAACTTGTTATACAAAATCAAACGTAGACAAATTTCAAATCCTTGATATAAAAAAAGTCTTCCACTAGGAAGACCTTCTTTTCTAAAATTAAGAAAGATTTTTAATTAAAACCCCTTTATAATCTCTGTAAACTCTCTCGACTTCAACGAAGCGCCACCCACTAATCCTCCATCTACATCTGGGCAGGAGAAAAGTTCTTTTGCATTGGCAGCATTAACACTTCCTCCGTATAAAATGGAAATGCTATCCGCAACAGCTTGTCCGTATTTTGCCGCAAGGTGTTTACGAATTACGGCATGCATATCTTGTGCTTGTTGTGAACTAGCGGTTTTTCCAGTACCTATTGCCCAAACGGGTTCGTAGGCAATTACTACTTTTTGAAGACTGGTAGCATCCAAATGAAAAAGACTTTCTTCTACTTGTTTTTTTACTAATGCTTCGTGTCCGTTGCTTTCGCGAACTTCTAAAGGTTCGCCACAGCAAAAGATAGGAGATAAACCATGCTTCAAGGCGATGTCTACTTTCTCTACCAACAATGCTCCGTCTTCTCCAAAATATTGTCTGCGTTCGCTATGCCCTAGAATTACATACGGTATTCCAATTGATTTTAGCATCGGTGCTGAAGTCTCACCCGTGTATGCTCCGGCTTCATGCTCGCTGCAGTTTTGTGCGCCAATAGAAATGCGTGTGTTGCTGCCAACCAAATTCTTTATGGTGACCAGGTAGGGGAAGGGAATGCAAAAAATAACTTGAGCATCGCTCTTTACCTCATCGGCCACCATGCCCATAATTTCAGAGGCCAGAATGTTTGCTTCTTCCATGGTCTTGTTCATTTTCCAGTTTCCGGCTACAATTTTCTTACGCATAATTCAGATTGGTTTTTTGGTTGGGAGCCAAAGATAGTGAAGCAAGATGTATAAGAACATCTTTGAAATCTACTTTTTAAAGTTTTTGCTAATGCAGAGTATGGATGAAATACCAATATTAATCGATGACGCGCTCCAGCATACCTCCGGTAAGACGAATTAAATTGGCTTGTGCAGAGAGCACACTATAAAGCGCTAAATATTTTTCGAGTGCTGCATTTCGATAATTTTCCTGAACGATGCGCAAGTCGATGGCGCTGAGGGCCCCGTTTTTATAGCGTTCGTTTGCCAATTCAAGATTCAATTCTGCGGCCTTCATTTTTTCTATTGTAATGGCCACGAGTTGTCTGCGAAGATTATACAAATCAAACGTTGTCAGCAGATCGTACTCAAGAGAAAGTTTCAATTGATCAATGGAAAGCAACCCGATCTTCTCATTGATCTTTGCATTCTCAACCGATCGTCTTATTTGTCCTCCGTTGAACAAGGTCCAGCGCAAGCTGAGGTTTGCATACGCTCCATACGAATTTCCAACCAGTGTTTGATTTGAAAAAACAGAGGAGTTGGTTGAGTTATACACCGGCTGTGCAGGATCTCTATTTACATACCCAACTGTATTCTCCTGCAAGGGTCCGGTAGATTGTCTAAAGTCCGCATTCAATTGGTCAATGCTTCCATTCCCTCCGGCATTTAAAACCAGCGATGGATATAAAGCAGACTGCTGCAATCTTGTATTGTTGCGCAAAATTTCCTGGTTTACAAATTGATTGTGAAGATTCGTATTCGATCTTTCCATGCGTGAGCGAAGATCATCGTATACATATGACTGATCCGTAAACTGAAGAGAATCTGTTAAGATGTAGGAATGGTTGATACTGTCACTCAACAACAAGTTAAGACTGCGCAAGGTATTGGTGTATCGAATTTCCTGTTGCAATACATTGGCCGAATCAGTCAGGTAATTGTTTTGTTCTTGTAGCACATCAAATGTAATAGCACCTCCAAGCGATTTACGTAAACGCACAAACTCATATCGTTCTTTTGAAAACGAGCGATTGATGCGCAGTACGTTTAAATTTTCTTTATCTAACAGAGCCTGATAATAGGCGAGGATAATATTTTGCAAGGTAGTCTCCATTACAAAAGTAGAATTGCCCTGACTGATTTCTTCCAATCGCGCCAGCTGATTCTTTGTTACGTTAATAGCAAAACCACGAAACAAAGTAAATTGAATATCGACCTGGCCGATGATGTTATCATTAATATTTTTCCCTGCTACTGCAAAAGGGTTTGCTGGTTTACGCTGAACAACGTTGTTGTTTTGGTTAAGAATTAAGTTGATCGTTGGATATCTTCCTGCCTGACCCCAATTATTATTGTTAGCTGCAATTTCAATGTCTTGCTTGGTGATCTGAATGTCAAAATTATTTTGAAGCCCCAATTCAATCGCGCGTGTTAACGTCAATGTTTCTTGTGAAAATACAGACTGCGATAACAGTGCAAAAAAAACTACAACCAAAACTCGTGTCATACTATCTCTATCCAGATGTTGTTAGATTATCTAATTCAATTTTTAATCAATATGAGCTCTACCCTGCTTTCCACTGAAGTAAGAATAAATTGCAGGGATTACATAAAGTGTAAGGATCGTTGAAAATCCCATTCCCCCAATTACTGCAATTCCCATCGAAACGCGACTTTCAGATCCTGCTCCAAGTGCTAAGGCAATAGGTAAAATACCAAGCATCGTTGCAAGACTCGTCATCAGAATAGGACGGAAGCGCGATTCGGCAGCACCAATTACCGCATCCATCACTTTCATTCCTTGCTCTTTGCGTTGATTGGCAAACTCAACAATCAGAATTCCATTCTTCGTCACTAAGCCAATTAACATGATGATCCCTATCTGACTAAAAATATTCATCGTCTGACTAAAGTACCATAGCGATAGTAATGCTCCCGCCAAAGCAAGTGGCACGGTAAACATAATGATCAGTGGATCTTTGAAACTTTCGAACTGACCAGCGAGCACTAAGTAAATAATAGCAAGGGCAATAATTAAAGCCAGATAAATACTGGAAGCGCTTTCTCTAAACTCGCGAGAAGCTCCATCTAAACTGGTGGTATAGGTTTCATCTAAAACTTCATTGGCAATTCGCTCCATTTCGTCAATACCTTCTCCCAACGCTACTCCCTTTGCTAACTGGGCGCTTACCTTTGCCGATGAGTAGCGATTGAAGCGATACAATTGTGGCGGTCTGCTTTGCTCCTCCATCGTTACAAGATTGTCAAGCTGAATTAATTCATCGCGTTTGTTCTTCACATAAAGTGTTTTCAGATCTAAGGGTTCATCGCGATCCGCTCGCTCAACTTGTCCGATGATTTGATATTGCTTTCCATCCATAATGAAATATCCAAAGCGCGCGCCACTTAAACCAAGCTGAAGCGTTTGTGAAATATCAATGATGTTTACACCAAGATTTCTTGCCCTGTCACGATCAATCGAAATATTAATTTCTGGCTTGTTAAATTTTAAATCAAGATCAACAAAAGAAAACTTTGGACTTTGTGATGCCTTCAGCATAAACTCAGGCAATACCTCCTTCAATTTTTCAATTTCAGGCGCTTGTATTACAAACTGAACCGGAGGTCCTCCTCTTCGATCACCAATGGTTTGAGCTTGTGAGAGTGACGTTCTAACACCACTGAATACCCGAACTTTCCCGGTAACATCGTCTACAATTTCTTGTTGTGTTCTTGTTCGGTCTTTCGGATCTTTCAAAATAACCCGTACAAATCCTGTGTTGGCAGCTGAACCACCAGAGCCTGGTGCTGTAACGCTTACCATACCATCTCTTTCAGGAACCTCCTTGTTGATAAAATCGGTTAACTCTTTTACATATCCATCCATGTACTCGAATGTAGAACCTTCAGGTGCTTGTGCCTGCAGTCGGAATTCGCTTCGATCTTCCATTGGTGTAAGTTCAGACGGAACAATGATGAAGAATAGATAAATCATTCCAACAGAAGCTAGAATAATTACAAAAGCCATCCAGCGTACCTTCATAAAAGCAGCCAACGACTTTGAATAAGTTGCTGTGAGTTTATCAAAGAAGGGTTCTGTTTTAGTATAAAACCAATTATGCTTTTCACGTCTCTTTAAAATAGTAGCACTCATCATTGGCGTGAGTGTAAGGGAAACAAATGCACTAATACCTACTGCACTTGCTACCACTAATCCAAACTCCCGAAATAACCGACCAGTGAGACCCTGAAGAAAAATCACCGGAAGAAAAACTGCAATAACCGCTACGGTAGTAGAAATAACAGCAAAGTAAATTTCAGTTGACCCTTTACGTGCGGCTTCTCCTGGTTCTTCTCCATCTTCTATTTTTACATAGATATTCTCGAGTACCACAATTGCATCATCCACAACAATTCCAATAGCCAACACTATTCCTAAAAGCGTAAGCACATTAATTGTAAATCCCAAGAGGTACATAAAAAAGAAAGCACCTATAAGAGAGATTGGTATAGTAGCAATTGGAATAATCGTTGTTCGCCAATCACGTAAAAAGAGAAAGATGATAGAGAGCACTAAGCAAAATGCAATGATGATGGTTTCCTCCACTTCAAAAATAGAGGCGCGAATATATTCCGTAGAGTCATAACTCATTGTGTAGGTAATATCTTCGGGCAAATCACGTTTGATCTGTTCTATTTTTGCATTGAGTCGTTCTGATATGTCAATGTTGTTTGCACCTGGCTGCGCTACCACAGCAATGGCAACACCTGGCATACCATCTCTTCGTAATAAGGTGCGATCATTCTCAGGATAGAGTTGTGCATGACCGATATCCTTAAAACGTACTACCTGATCACCATCTTCTTTTACAATTAGATTATCAAAGTCTTCCACTGTGCTGAGTCTACCCATAGTGCGCACAGTGAGTTCTGTATTTTGTCCCTCCACGCGTCCAGACGGAAGCTCTACATTTTCACGATTAACTGCTTGTAGTACATCCGATGGTGCAAGCTTCAATGATGCGAGCTTTATCGGATCCATCCACAAACGCATAGAGTAGCGCTTTTGTCCCCAGATTCCCACAGAACTTACTCCGGGTATGGTTTGGATTCTTTCTTTAAAAACATTTTCAGCATACTTCGAGAGTTCAAGTGGATCACGCTTATCACTCTGAATCGTCATAAAAATAATGGGACTTGAATCGGCATCCGCTTTTTCTACCACTGGTGGATCAACATCACGAGGAAGTCGACTTAATGCACCTGAAACTTTATCACGTACGTCATTCGCAGCTGTTTCAAGATCAACTCCTAATTCAAATTCTACCGTGATGCTACTTCGTCCTTCGCGACTCGTAGAGGTAATTCCCCGAATACCTGGAATACCATTTACGGCCTCCTCCAGTGGCTCGGTAATTTGTGATTCAATTACATCGGCATTGGCACCAACATAATTTGTTGAGACTGTAATGATGGGCGGATCAACACTTGGAAATTCACGAACACCTAAAAACGAAAAACCAATAAAGCCAAACAGAATAATGACCAACGACATTACAATCGCCAGCACCGGACGGTTAATACTTATATTGGATAAACTAGCCATACTGATTTAACTTTTACGAATTACAATTTGTTTCCCCTCCTCAAACTATCCATTCAAAGCCGAAGGCTTATTATTGTTTGCTTTCAGTATTTATTTTCAATACCTGCACTGCCATACCCGCACGAAGCTGGAGAATGCCAGTGGTAATAAGTGAATCACCCGGGTTTAATCCTGAAATAATTTCCAATTTCGTCTCGGTGCGCATGCCGGTCTCTACTTTTACCTCCTTTGCTTTGCCGCCCTCCAAAACAAAAACTTTATGATTGTTAAGATCTGGTATTACCGCTTCTGTTGGAACCAGAAGCGCATTGCTTACCGATGACAAGATCAGTTCAACTTTTACAAACTGTCCTGGCAATAATAATCCCTTTGAGTTCTCTGCAAGTGCACGGATTTTTAATGTGCGCGTTGTCGGATCAATCCGTGGCTCAATGGCGTAAACCTCTCCCGTAAAATTTTTAGTGTCGCTTTCAATCGTAAAAAGTATTTTCTGTCCAGGTCTCACTTGCGCACTATAACGACTGGGTACGGCAAACTCTATCTTTGCTGGGCTAATATTATATAATGTAGCAATGGTGGTGCTTGGTGTAATGTATGCACCATCGCTAATGTAGCGCAGACCTATAACGCCATCAAAAGGAGCAATGACTTGTGTCTTGTCTAATTGTGCTTCAAGCAGTTTTAGATCAGCAGTATTGGTGTTTAATCTGTTTAAGGCATTATCATATTCTTCCTGACTAATAGCATCCTTCGCCAATAATTTGCTTTGTCTGCTTTCAATATCCTGATTCAATTTTTGATTGAATTTTTCTTTCTGCAGTTGTGCACGGATTTCCTCATCGTTAATCTGCAGCAACAATTCTCCTTTTCTCACATGCTTACCTTCTTTAAAATAGAGATTGGTAATCTTGCCGGATACTTCGCTTTTTAATTCCAGCGATTCGTTCGCTAAAACAGAACCAGTAACGACAAGCTTATTGTCGAGTGCTTCTTCTTTAACAATCATTGCTTCAACAGGGAGTTTACCTGCGGCTTGTGGTGTGGCTGTAACAGCTCCCGCTTTATCATCGTTGAATAAATTCAACTTTGGTAAGGCCAGCAAAAAAATAACGCCCACTACGGCAATGATGGTTATAACTTTTTTATTCATGAATAAATAATATGTACTTCTTTCTTAAATAATGTCGCGCAGAGAAAGCGCGTGATGAAAATCAGGCTTCGCTTGCGACTAACTTTTTATGCAACTCAATTACTTGAGGAATTAACAATTGGTTCTCATCATTGTAAAGAATAAAATCGGCTTGCCTCATTTTTTCTTCTTCATTCATTTGGTTGCTTATGATCTCTCGTACCTGTTCCTTCGTTCGATGCACATCTCGCCTCATCACACGTTCTATTCGAAGAGGCTCTGGCGCATGCACCACAATTATTTTATTCAAATCTTTGTACGAACCCGTCTCAAACAAAAGCGCTGCTTCCTTTAAAACGTATTGATAGTTGCGATGATTCTGCACCCACCTGGTATAATCATCCTTCACACGAGGATGAACCAGTTCATTAAGCTTCTTCAACTTCTCGGGATTGTTAAAAACAGTTTCACTAAGGTAGCTGCGATTAACAGATCCGTCCGAATTAAAAGACAAGTGTCCGAATTCTTTTTGGATGTTAGCGATGAGTATTCCATCGGTGGTCATTAGTGCTTTCGCATGGCTGTCTGCATCGTAAATGGGCACTCCCAAACTTTGGAATATTTTACAGACAAGACTTTTCCCTGATCCGATCCCACCTGTAATGCCAACTTGATAGGGAGTTTCCATTGGCTAAAATTTTACACTAACAGAATCTGTTTTAACAATTTGAGTAAAGGGTGGCAGACCGTGCAAAACAGGAAGAACTTTTATCTCACCGCGTTTGAAGCCTTTCAAATCCACCACTGCATAAACAGAGTCTGCCTTAAATTCTTTCATTTGTCTTTCCGGAATGGCAAATACACATGGCCATTGCTTTCCTTGAAAAGATGGATGGGATGATGTTGGCGCGTTTATAATTTTAAGATCAACAGAATCGACAACTTCAATTAATTTATCAACATTAAAACGAACCATTACAGTTGGCGGATTGCGGTCAATAAGTTCTTCATTTAAAAATTTTACTTCTACATCTTCAGCAAAATCCTTATCAATGTTTCGCTGAGAAAGTTTAAGGCTTACCTGTTTAGGTAAAGCATTGAGTAATGAAATAGGACCTTCTATGAAAATAGAATCCGGTAAAACATTTGCCTTACTGCTCATTCCGTAGCCCTTCTTAAAAAGTATAGAGGGTGAATCAAGACGAAGTTTTATCCATCGTTGGAATTTGTGTTCAATGGCTATGTGAAGTGTATCTGTCAAAATAAAATTTATCTGCAAGCCTTCAAGCTGGTTGGCAAAGAAGGTAGGCAAAGTACTGCCTACAATTTTTTTTATCTGACTTGGATGTTCCATTGGAATGACGAGTGGTGGAACTTTTAAACCTGTACTTCTTCGGAAGAGATTCCAACCAATACCGGTTACATTAATACGCACTTCTGTAGGAAGTGGCCGAATGGGTATGTACGCAATTTGATTGTATTCGAAAGCGAGAGGGAAACTGATATTGGTGGTGTAGTTTTTAT
Organism: Chryseolinea sp.; assembly: GCA_036787535.1. GTDB lineage: Bacteria > Bacteroidota > Bacteroidia > Cytophagales > Cyclobacteriaceae > Chryseolinea. The sequence continues at coordinate 82,345 of DAIQPD010000002.1, read as the reverse complement.
TGAGTGCATTAAAAAACCAAAAAACCATAGCTGTGAATAAACACAGCACAACTGCCTTCCAGTTTTTTTTATTGATACGGAGTAAATTGAAAATTGAATTGAAGAACCGCATTCCTGTAAATTAAAATGTACGAATCAATTCACAACCTCAATGTAAACAAAGCCTGGTGCTTTTATATTTATTGTTTTTCCGATCTCTCCCCTTGATCTATTGGCCTTCACTCAAACCAGCCAAAAACAGATTGTGGTCTGTGTAGACACAGACCACGGAATATGATACCTATTTATTTTTTTACCGCTTTTGTCGCCTCAAGTGAAATGGCTGATTTATTGAAACGGATGCGACCACCTTTTTCAACTTCCAACACAAAGGTTTCTCCTTCCATTTCAGCAACATAACCGTGTGCACCACCGATCGTAACAACGTAGTCACCCTTCTTAATTTCCTCAGTGAATTTTTTTGCGTCTTTTGCCTTCTTCTGCTGTGGGCGGATCATAAAGAAATAAAATACTACGATGATACCACCGAAGATAATAAACTGATAGATCGGATTAGAGGCTTGTGCTTGCGCTAAGATTGAATACATAATTATTTATAAATTTTTAGGAGGTCAAAGTTATTAAAATAAACATCCCAATCTACCGCAAAGCAGATTGGGATGTTGTGTTATGATTTTGTTAAAGATTCTTACTACTTTATTGGAAGAGTAGCACCAGGCGCACCAGCCTTTGGCAACACCATCGCTTTAAAGCGCAATACGGTTTGTTTAGGCCATGTGTTTGCTGTTACAGTTACCGTTTTGTTTTGTGTGTTCGGCTTGCCCTGGCTATCAAATTTAGCCTTTACAAAGCCTGTTCCTCCCGCTGGAATTGGTTCTTTAGACCACTCTGGTACGGTGCATCCACATGATCCTTGCGCACCTTGAATAATTAATGGAGCCTCTCCTGTGTTTTTAAACTTGTAGGTATACTCCACAACATCTCCTTCATTAATAGTTCCAAAATCATGGTCGATCATTTCGAACTGCGCAACCGGTAATGGACCTTCTGGTTTTGCATCAGGCGCTGCTGTTGCAGGGGTTATTGCTGGTGTTGTAGAAATCCCAGGAGTAACTCCTTCAACTGGCTTCTTCCCTTCCAACTCTGCCAGTCGACTTTCCAACTGGGCAATCTTCTTTTCAGAATCCTTATTGCCGCAACCCGTTGTAACCAAAGCCACTACTGCGGCCATCAAAAAAATTCTCATCATCGTCTTCATAGCACTCTTAAATTATATTGTTCTTATTACTTCATTACTTCTCGATCAGTTCAACTTAATTGTTGCTTAACCCTTCTTTCCCCGAATCTGTTCCAGCAATTCGTCAACATCATACAATAATTGCTCTGCCTTACCTTTGGCTTCATCCACAACCTTCTGGCCTTGCGATTTCGCTTCACTAGTAAGCGGAGTTTCTTTGCCTGAAACAAAATCGTTTATAAGATCTTGAAGCATTTCGCGGTATTTATCAAGCTGAAAAGATAGTTTCTCGCGGGTGTTAGTGCCTTTATCAGGGGCATATAAAACACCCAAAATTGCTCCTGCTGCTGCTCCTGCCAGAAATACCATCAACGCGTTACTGCCCTTTTTGCTCATAAACCTTCAAATTAAAGTGTGTTGGGTTGCAAATTCAAAATTTTAACAGTTTTTAACAAATCACTGAAATCAACATTGATCCGCTCATCGAATTTGACTTGGCCTCATCTTCATCCTATATGAAAAAAGGGACAAATGGAGCCTAAACTCCATTGCTTAGCTTTTTATGGATAGTGTTATTTATTATCAATTAATCCCCTTCCGCTCTTCTTCATCGAGCCACTGTCTTTCAATTCCTTCGCGATTACATCTAAAATACCATTGACGAATTGACGGCTCTTTGGAGTGCTGTAATTTTTGGCCAGTTCTATGTACTCGTTTATTGAAACCTTAACCGGAATATTCGGAAACTCTAACAGCTCTGCAATGGCCATTTCCAATATGATCCTATCCGTTAAAGGTAATCGGTCAACTTCCCAATTTCTGGTGTTGTTGGCGATCAGCTCTTTATAGTTTGCCTCAAGATGTGAACCCGTCTGAAACAAACGCTCTATAAAATTCTTGTCATCCTCCCAATTCATGGATAACATGTGGAGGGTAAGAATCTGCTTCGATTCAGGATCAAAAGACTTAACGGTTTTTTCGACCATTCCCTTTACAATGTCCTTATCCTCTGCCCAGCGCAATACTTCTTCTTCAAAAAAATCATTGATAACCGTCTTTCCCAGAATTAACTTTTTGAAAAGATGATTAATGAATTTCTTTTGTTCATCTAACGAAGGACTGTTCTTTTCACCATAGGTAATATACTCTGCATTGGGGCGTACTACATCACGAAACCAAGCCTTGACTCTATCTGCCTTATCCTGCCAATGGCGGCCTAACTTAAGTGCATCCTTTTTTAAAAGTTCGCTTTCGCGGATACCTATAACCCAAGCATTGCCAGAGAAGTTTTTATGGCTTGTTTTCTTATCTCCTTCAGCCACTTCTGCAAGTGCAGGTATTAGACTTAAAACAGAAATATATTGGTCGTATATTTTCTCAACTTCGCTTACCAGGTTTTTAGCGAAAAAGGAGGTGTCTTTCTTAGATTGATTGGAGTATTGAATAAAGCATTCATTTACCACCTTTTTTATCCTGATGTTTTCATGATCAGCCGAGGTTTCACCATTTAAAAAGGCTTTCTCAAACAATTTGGTGGCTTGCTTTTTTTCCAGTGCCAGCTGGGCTTTGTCCTGCACCTCCATCGAGTTTAAATCCGGAAGAAAGGCATCATTGATTTTTTCCAGGCACAATTCGTAATTGGCATCTTTGCACTGCTGTAATGCAAAAAGGCTTTGCATTACTTTCACTCTAAGGCTTCTTCTGTTGAGCATGATAAAGAACTACTGGTCGTAATTTAACTTGGGGACAAAAGTAAAATATCCGCTTTGGTTTAGCTAACGCAGGTCTGATATAAATTCATTTTTATAAATCTACGATCTCTTCAGTTTGTTTACTTTAATTTGAGGCCGCAAAAAACATTCAGAGAACTGCGAACGAATAGAATAAAATTTCGTTTTACCCTCAGTCCGTTAATTTTCCTTAAATGAAAGAACTTAAATACCTTAATAAATACCTGCTGAAGTATAAATGGCATTTAATTTTAGGTACACTCTTCGTCATCATTTCCAACTTCTTCCAAATCGTTCCTGCACAATTGGTAAGGCATTCCATCGATTTGGTTATCGACAATATTCGGATCTATCAATCCTTTTCGGGAACAAACCTTCAGGAAGATTTTTTCAAAGTATTTGCGTATGGCATTTTAATCTATGCCGGATTGATTTTACTCATGGCCTTGTTGCGGGGCATTTTTTTGTATTTCGTTCGGCAAACCCTCATCGTGATGTCGCGACATATTGAGTATGATTTGAAGAATGAGGTATTCGAACACTATCAAACCTTGCCACTCAGTTTTTACAGAAGAAATAATACAGGCGATTTAATGAATCGCATATCAGAAGATGTTGGCCGTGTGAGGATGTATCTTGGTCCGAGTATCATGTATGGATTAACCCTCTTCACCCTTTTCATCACGCTTATTCCCATCATGTTTAGCATTAGTCCTACTTTAACCTGGTATGCTATTAGTCCGCTTCCTATTTTGTCGATCAGTATTTTTCTTGTGAACAGCAGAGTGGAGAAGCGATCGGAAGAAATTCAAAAGAGCCAATCGAAACTTTCCACCTTCGTTCAGGAAGCGTTCAGCGGAATACGCGTTATAAAATCTTTTAACCGCGAAGGTGAATCCGCACTGAAGTTCAATGCGGAAACAGAACAATACAAAAAGGAATCACTTAAGCTCACCAAAATACAAGCCTTGTTTTTTCCGGTCATTATGGCCCTTATCGGATTGAGTACAATCTTAACCGTTTATGCTGGCAGTGCAGAAATAATAAACGGCAACACTAAGCTTACCTTCGGCAACATTGCTGAGTTTATTATTTATGTAAACATGCTTACCTGGCCAGTTGCTTCATTGGGCTGGACCAGCAGTTTAGTGCAGCGTGCGGAAGCGTCACAGAAGCGCATTAACGAATTTTTAAAAACGCAAACCAATATCATCTCAGAAAAAAATCTGGATCATGAAATTGCCGGCAAGATTGAATTTAAAAATGTAAGCTTCACCTATCCGGATACCGGTATTAAGGCTTTAAAAAATATTTCGTTCACAATCAATAAGGGTGAATCGCTTGCCATTATCGGCACCACGGGTTCGGGAAAGAGTACCGTAGCGAATCTTGTTTCGCGTTTATACGATGCGCGTGATGGTGAGATTTTAATTGACGATATTCCGATTAGTCATTACAATTTAACTTCTCTGCGAAGTCAGATTGGTTATGTTCCACAAGATGTTTTTCTTTTTAGTGATACCATCTTTAACAACATTGGTTTTGGCATTAAGCAGCTCGATGATAATAAAATTCATCAGGCCGCAAAAGATGCTGATGTGTATGAAAACATTAAAGGTTTCCCACAAGGGTTTCAAACACGCGTTGGTGAACGTGGCATTACACTTTCTGGCGGACAGAAGCAGCGGGTTTCCATTGCCCGTGCTATTGTGCGTGAACCTAAAATTTTAATGCTGGATGATGTGCTTTCTGCTGTTGATACCAAGACCGAAAACAACATTCTGAACAGCATGAAGCGGATTATGGAAGGAAGTAGTACCATTATTATTTCACACCGTGTTTCCTCTGCTAAGCTTGCCAATAAAATAATCGTACTGCAAGACGGCCTTGTAAAAGAAGAAGGAAGTCATGAAGAACTGATTGCCCATGATGGACTCTACAAAGAGTTATATGAAAAACAAAATCAAATGGATGATGCAGAAATAAGTTAATCGTTATCGGTTATCCGTCCTCCTGGCAACTTCCAATCACACCAATAACATAACTTTTGTCACACCCCTTACCTTTCGCCACATACGGCCAACTATATTTAGTTTGAGTTCGTTACTTTAGCATTGAAATTCTATACTATGTTCAAGCAGATTACTTTTATTTTTTTACTTCTTCTTTCAACAGTTGTTTCAGCACAAATAATTCAACCGGCAAAACTGGCGGCTAAAAACTCAACTCAAACTTTAAAAGTTGGTGATGAAATAGAGTTGTCAATAATGGCGACCATCGACAAAGACTGGCATCTATATTCTATTGTTGATGGCAGTCGCTTCAGTGATGATTGCGGACCTATACCCTTAACCATTTCATTTTTAAAACATAAAAGCTATCAACTAGTGGGTGGTGTTAAAGCTGTTAATCCTATAGCCAAACACGAAAAAATATTCGACTGCGATGTTCTCATCTTCGAAAATACAGGTGAGTTCAGACAAAAAATAAAAGTACTCTCTACTGATCTAACTATACTCGGTACCTACGCTGGTCAGGCATGTTCCGATGTTGACGGTAGGTGCGTTCAAATAGATGGCGATATTATTTTCAACACTTTAAAAGTTGTTGATGGTGGAGGTAAAAAGAATGAGAGTAAAGCAACCGAACAGAAAATAGAACAAGCTACCATCGTTCAGCCTGTTAGTCCTGTTGATTCATCATCAAACAAAATTCAAGCAGTAACAACAAAGGAATACGGAGAGAACAAAGGCCCGATCTTAGACCCTGCCATTATCAAAGCAGATCCAAAACAAAATTCACTTTGGGGTTTCTTCTTGCTTTCTTTTATCGCTGGTCTTGCGGCATTGTTAACACCTTGCGTTTTCCCGATGATGCCGATGACGGTAAGTTTTTTTACGGGTCGTAAAAGATCGCTTGCTTTAGTCTATGGTCTTTCCATCATTGTTATTTACACATTAATTGGTGCTGCCCTGGCTCCTCTCATGGGCCCTGAAACAGCAAACCATCTTTCAACAGAGTGGTTGCCCAACCTTATTTTCTTCGCTGTCTTTATTGTTTTTGGCTTGTCGTTTCTGGGTTTGTTTGAAATTACTTTACCGGGAACATTCATTAATAAGGTAGATCAGCAATCAGAAAAGGGAGGATTGATTGGTGTTTTTTTCATGGCGTTTACTTTGGTGCTAGTTTCGTTTTCATGCACCGGGCCACTGGTAGGAAGTATTTTAGTTGCATCTGCTGGTGGTGAATTTATTAAACCCGTTGTTGGCATGTTTGCGTTTTCAATGGCCTTTGCCATTCCGTTCACCTTGTTCGCTTTTTTCCCGGGCTGGTTAAGTTCATTGCCCAAATCAGGCGGATGGCTTAATGCTGTTAAGGTAGTGCTCGGTTTCATTGAAATTGCATTGGCCTTTAAATTTTTGAGCATTGCTGACCAAGCATTCCATTGGAGAATTTTAGATCGCGAAATCAACATTGCCATTTGGATTGTGATCACTACTTTAATTGGCCTTTATCTGATGAAAGCCTTTCGTTTATCAGGCGATACCGGTAAAGATGCTGAGAATAAAATTGTGAGCATCCCTCGATTAACACTTGCTATGGTTGCCTTTATTTTTGTGGTATACCTTATCCCCGGTATGTGGGGCGCTCCATTGAAAGCACTGGCCGGATACTTACCTCCACTGTATACTCATGATTTCAATCTCGCAAAATCTTCTGGTCAACAAACTATTTGTGATGAGCCAAAGTATGCTGAGTTTCTTCACTTGCCTCACGGATTAAGTGGATACTTTGATTACGACCAGGCACTTGCCTGCGCGCGACAACAAGGCAAGCCGTTGTTTATTGATTTCACTGGCCATGGCTGTACAAACTGCAGAGAGATGGAAGCCGTAGTGTGGTCTGATCCGGAAGTATTAAAGAGATTGCAAAATGATTATGTTGTTGTTGCTCTATATGTAGACGACAAAACAGAGCTTCCTGAATCCGATTGGTACACTTCGAAATACGATAATAAGGTGAAGAAAACCATCGGCAAGCAAAATGCCGATTTACAAATTGCTAACCTCAACAATAATGCTCAGCCATTTTATGTGCTGGTAGGTGAAGATGAAACCGTACTGGTTTCTCCTTTTGGATATAAAAAGGATGCAAAAGAATTCGCCCGGTTTCTGGATGAAGGAAAGATGAAGTTTAAGAGTTTGTATCGCTAATTTCAGACTTCAAAATCAGCCCAAATTATTGCATTATAGGCTAAATCCTCTATATTTGGGTTAATGTGGCCTTACAGGCAATGCCTGATTTTTTAAACTTGTTATCTTTGCCACCTTATTTTTTGAATATGCCTTCGGGCTAAATAAGTTTTTATTATGCAAAAAAGATGGATTGCCGTACTCAGTATCATCATCACCCTTTGCCTCGGTTTATACCTGGTGAACCAATTTTACAGGGTTCCAATGGAGTATCAGGAAGCTGCCAGCGACTCGCTTCTAAATCCTATTGAATTACCAAAAGAACCGCAGGTTTTATACGGCATGGTGGTCGATGACCTAACCGTAATTGAAGACAAGATAAAACGCAACGAAGTGTTGGGTGATATATTAGAAACCTATCATGTTCCGGCCAAACTCATCCATCAGGTCTCTATGATTTCGCGCAATGTTTTTGATGTTCGAAAAATAGCACCCAACAAAAAATATACCCTCATCTGTAATCAGGACTCATTAAAAACGGCAAAGGCTTTAGTGTATGAACCCAACTTGATTGACTACATCATCTTTCGATTTGATGATTCCCTTCGGGTAGAAGTATGCAAACGCGAAGTGGTTATTGTAGAAAAAAATATTGTTGGCGAAATTCAGTCGAATCTTTCACAAACCATTGAAGCGCTGGGCATCTCACATGAACTCACCAATAAGTTTGTTGATATTTTCGGATGGCAGGTAGATTTTCAAAGACTGCAGAAAGGTGATCGATTCAAACTAATGTATGAAGAAGCACAGGTAGAAGGTCAATCCGTTGGCATCAGACAAATTAATGGGATTTATTTTGAACACGCCTCCACTCCGTATTATGCTTTTCCTTTTGATCAGGGAGATGGTGTGGATTACTTTGACGAGAACGGAAAAAGTTTACGTAAAGCATTGCTAAAATATCCAATTGAGTTTACACGAATCAGTTCACGTTATAATCTGAATCGCTTTCATCCGGTTCAAAAAAGATGGAAGGCTCATTTAGGTACTGACTTTGCTGCCGCCCCCGGTACTCCCATTCGCGCTGTAGGGGATGGTATGGTAGAAGAAGCGCAATACAAATCCAACAATGGTAATTACGTGAAGATCCATCACAATGCAACATATACCACACAATACCTTCACATGTCTCGCATAGCGGATGGCGTTCGTGCAGGTACTCGTGTAAGACAAGGCCAAACAATAGGATACGTAGGTAGTACAGGCCTGGCAACCGGCCCACATTTATGTTATCGTTTTTGGCGCAATGGTGTTCAGGTTGATGCGTTAAAAGTTGAACTCCCCCCTTCGCAGCCGATAAAGAAAGAACAGTTGGAATCGTTTGAACTGGTGAAGGTTGAATTGATGCAAAAGCTTGATGCTATTTCATTTCCTCCTCCAGCACCAGAGGTTATCGCGGCTTTGTAATTTTTTTATCTCCGCTTCGTAGAAAGATCACACACTTTTCTTTACCTTTTTCTGTTAAAGATTCGTTTGAGTTACCTTAACGTATGCAGCAGAATTATCTTTTCGTACTTCTTATTTGTATTTCATTTTCAACTCAAGCCCAAAAAGTGGGTCTGGTGTTTAGTGGTGGTGGCGCAAAAGGTATTGCTCATGTTGGCGTTTTAAAAGCGCTCGAAGAAAATGAAATTCCTATCGATTACATAGTGGGTACTTCTATGGGAGGTATTGTTGGTGGATGTTACGCGGCTGGAATGAGTCCGGAACAAATTGAACAACTCGTGCTTTCCGATGAATTTCTGAGGCTGATAAACGGAACGCCAGAACCGGGTTTCAATTCGTTTTACCATCGCAGTGATGACACACCTCAATTTATCAAGCTTAATCTCGGTCTTGATTCTACTTTTAATTTTCAGTTCAATACATCAATTGCAAATGATGTTTCCCTAAACTTCGGACTGGCCGAAAAAATGGCGCAGGCATCGGCCATCTCAAATAATAATTTCGATAGTCTCTTTATTCCGCTTCGCGTTGTGACGTCTGAGATTTTCACACAACGTGAAGTCATTCTTTCAAGCGGCCAATTGAGTGATGCTTTGCGCGCAACACAAAGTGTTCCCTTCTTTTATGGTCCTATACGTGTAGATGGAAGATATCTTTTTGACGGAGGTGTTTATAATAATTTTCCGGTCGATATTCTTCAAGAGGAGTTTAATCCGGATGTTATCATCGGCTCAAATGTATCTTCAAAAATTTTCAATGAATATCCGTATAAGAACGATGAAAAATTAATTTCGCGTTCGCTGATCTATATGTTGTTGGATAAGTCGGACCCGACCCGTATTCCATCCACTGGAATTTATATCCAACCTGATTTAGATGGTCTCGGTGTTTATGATTTTAGTAAAGCAAAAGCAATGGTCGATAGCGGTTACGCTCAAACCATGCGGCAAATGGCAGAGATCAAACAAAAGATTATTCCACGGCAAACAAGAGAAGCAGTTTCAAAAGAAAGAACAGAATTTACAAACAAAAGCTATCCCTTTCTTTTTGATGGTCTTAGCTTTCAAAATTTCACAGGCAATAATCGTGGATACCTTAGAAAGGTTTTTAAGGTCAATAACAAAAAAGCAAAGACTCTTTTTTTTAGTCAGATTAAAGAAGGCTATTTTAAATTGGTATCAGAAGAGTATTTCAGTAATACCTATCCCAATATTTTGTTTAATGAAGAAAGTAAAAAGTTTACGCTTAGGCTTACCAAGCGACCACAAAAGAATTTTCAGGTTGATTTTGGAGGTGTGGTAGCAACACGAGATGTTAGCAATCTTTACATAGGCGCTAACTTCTTTCGCTTTAACCGAACGTTAACCCATGCTTATCTTGGCTATCAAACCGGGAATTTCTATAAAATGGCCGAGGCAAAAGTAAGGATTGACTTTCCAGTCCAGTTTTATCTTGAACCTTATATATCCTATGGTGGAAAAAATTACTTGCAAAATGACGATGTTCTTAATCAGGTTTCATCTCCGACATTACCTACTGTCTTAAAAAGAGTTAATCGAAAGTATGCGTTTCGTGTTGGTTTTCCAGCGGGCAATTTTTTTAAAAGCGTTTTAGAATTTGAGTCCTTTAGTAATATAGACCGATACATTAATGGGGATTTGTTTATCAGCACAGACCTGTTAGATGAGTTGCGATTAAACGGTTTTAAGACAGGCTTTGCCATTTCATCCAACACGTTAAACAGAAAACAATACGCATCCGCTGGCAAAGCTTTTACGCTTTCTACTAACTACTTTCATGCAAAGGAGGATTACCAGCCTGGAACAACATCTATAAACTCTGCGATTGAAACAAATCATCAATGGTTGCGGGCAAGAGCCACGGCTGAACATTACTTTAGATCGGGCACCTATAAACCCGGGTATTATGTAGAGGCTGTTTTCTCAAATCAACCTGTATTTCAAAACTATTTCGGAACAATCATTAATGCGCCTTCTTTTTCGCCTTTGCAGGATAGCCCCACCTTAATCTTGCAAAACTTCAGGTCATTCAATTACATCGCGGGTGGAATGCGAAATGTATTTACCATTATTCCCAAGCTTGATCTTCGTGCTGAAGCATATGTTTTTATGCCTATTGATTACATCCAGGAAACAAATCAAGAGGCTACGGTGACCCGCGATTTTTCAAGTGTTTTTTTTGCTGGAGCAACAACCTTAGTATATCATTCTGTAATTGGCCCTGTCGCCTTAAGCGCCAACTATTATGATGATAATGAAAATCAATTTGGCTTTTTACTCCATGTTGGCTTTTTACTCTTCAACAAACACTCTTTAGAGTAGTCTGTATTCAAAGCAAGCAGATATATTGTTAATTAGTATTTGTTGGTTTTGATGCGTTGTCCACAATCAATTTTAATTTTTTTAGCTAAGTTTAAATCCTAATTCTAAATCGAAGCTGTGCATGAAGCGATTTCTACTCTCCACCTTTCTTTTGGTTTGTTTCACTATTGCTTCTCATGCCCAAATCGTTCAGTGGGCTTCAAAAGTAATTGAATTCTCAACCGAACTTACCCCTGTTCAATACTCAGCACAGCAAACCCTGGGTAAGCCCAATGTATTGCCTGCCGGAGGACAAAGCCCAAACGCCTGGGCGCCAGACAAACCTAAGCGCAAAGAATGGTTGAAACTTGGTTTCTCCAATCCAATGGCAATTCGTCAGGTGGCCGTTGCTGAATCTCATAATCCAAGCGCCCTTTACAGAGTTTTAGCATACGATGAAGCGGGGACTGAACATGTGCTGCATACTTTAAGTCCAATGGCAAAACCTCTTAAAGGAAGGATGCTTGTTCTTCTTTCTGAACTTACTCCTTACAAAGTTGCAGCCCTTAAATTAGAATTTGATGGCGGTGCAGTTCCGGATTATTTTGGTATTGATGCTGTGGCTATTTCTGATTCCAATTATCCGATTATTGCCGACATTCCAAAACTTCAACTCTTAGCTTCGGGAATTTTGATTGAGGCCCTGGACGGCAATGTGAATAGTGATTACAGCGAATTAAATCCATTGTTATCCCCCGATGGAAAAGTGTTATACTTCAGCAGACAGAACCATCCTGAAAACATTGGGGGAGAGTTGGATAAAGAAGACATCTGGTACTCTGAACTTGATTCTTCTGGTCATTGGCAGTTGGCCAAAAACATGGGTACCAAATTCAATAACTCAGGACCTAACTGGGTGAACGGCATTCAGGCTGTAACGCCCGATGGAAAATCAGCCATTATGGTTTTGGGAAACAAATACGATTACAAAAACAAATCAGGTACTGTTGTTAAAATGACTGCCGGTGTTTCCATTAGTTCGAATGTTGGTGGTGAATGGAGTCGGCCTGTTGCCCTCAACATTATCAACGATTATAACTTTAATGAAAAAGCGAATTATTTCTTAACCAACAATCGCCAAACACTGATCATGTCTGTTGAGCGCGAAGACTCTGAAGGCGATCGCGATCTTTATGTAAGCTTCCTGAAAAATGACAGCACCTGGACAGAGCCTGTAAATCTTGGAAATGTTGTTAACTCGGCCGGAGAAGAATCTGCACCTTTCCTCGCCTCTGACGATAAGACCTTATACTATTCATCAAAAGGCTTCAGTGGTTATGGTGGAAGCGACATCTACGTTACAAGAAGATTAGATGACACCTGGACAAACTGGTCGGAACCTGAAAACCTAGGACCAGAAATTAACTCGCCATTAGAAGATTTGTTTTTTAACATTCCTGCAGCAAGCGAATACGCATACTACTCGAAAGGTATTAGCGACACCAACACCGACATCTTCCGGGTGAAATTACCTATCGTTCGCAACCCTGATCCGTGGGTTACAGTGCGCGGAAAAATTATTGATAAAACAACCGGCAAACCAATCGGAGCTAAAATCATTTATGAGCGATTACCGGATGGAAAAGAAATGGGAATCTCTCAATCTAATCCAGAGACTGGTGAATATGAAATCCGCCTTCCCGGAGGATATCTCTATGGCATTCGCGCAGAAGCAAATGGAAAAATGTCTGAAAGTCAAAATCTTGATCTGCGAAACGTACAATCCGATAAGGTTATTGAGCATGAAGACTTCGACCTTCTCCCAATTGAAGTTGCTCCGGTTCAAGAGAACGTTACCATCGTGTTGAACAATGTGTTCTTCGATTTCGATAAGGATGTTTTAAAAGCAGAGTCGTTCCCTGAGTTAGACCGAGTGGTGAAACTCATGAATGAGAAATCAACCATGCAAATTGAAATTGCCGGACATACAGATGCAACGGGTCCCGATGCCTATAACCTGGTTCTTTCTGAACGCAGGGCAAAATCAGTAATGAAGTATTTTGTAGGCAATGGTATTACGGCTGATCGCATAACAATCGTATATTTTGGAGAAGGTAAACCACTTGAAACAAATGAAAGTAAAGAGGGCAGGAAAAAGAATCGCAGGGTGGAATTCAAAATTTTAAAACTGTAATACAAAACACCATGGCCAACTCATTTTTTAAACTAATCTTCGTTTTCATTTTTATTTCTTCTGTCGCCCTTGCACAGCCGGCTGATAGTCTGATCTATGCAGAAGGTAAAGTTTTAAATGCAGCAACCAAAGAATTAGTGACTGCTCACATTACCTATGAAAGTTTACCTTATGGAAATCGCATCGGTTCATTGAACAACAGCACGTATTCCTTTGCCATGTTTGACAATGAAAAGTATTCCATCGTTGTGGAAGCGCCAGGCTTTAGCACAGCGAAGTACATGATTGATCCTGCTGAAGCCAATGCGAACAAGCGCGTTGTAAAAGATATTGAACTTACCGCAGGCTCGAGTAACAAGAAACCGGTAGCCGGAAACGAAATGCGCCTTGACAATTTGATTTTTGAAGTCAACAAATCAAAAATTAATGAAGAGTCATTTCCTGAACTAAACACGGTTGTGAACATGATGAGGGACAATCCAAATATGATTATCCAGCTGGAAGGACATACTGATTATGGTGGTGATCCAAAGAAAAATATGAAGCTTTCACAAGATCGGGTAGATGCTGTTCGCAGTTACGTCCTATCTAAAGGTGTTCAAAAAAGTCGCGTGAAGACAAAAGCCTTTGGTGGTTCTGCACCTTTGTCACGCGACAATACACCAGAAGCGCACAGACTCAATAGAAGAGTTGTATTGAGGGTGTTGCAGAATTAGGGTTGTTCAGCACAAGGTGCCTGAAAAGATTAGTGACAACGTTATATGGACAACTATATCTACTCTCTAGCATTTGACTCTGGAAACAGAGGACCTGGATTCATAATTATCTTCATCGCTTTAGCCTTTATTATCTTCTTTGACAAAATTGTAAAATTTATCATTTGGGTTGTTGATAAAATTGAAGAAAGAAAAAGGAGAAAAAATTTATAACTTAGGTATTTAAATCCATTCGTTTTATAGCCTGACGTTGACAGCAATTACCAAGTGACTATGAAAAAAATATTTGGACTAATATTTCTAGGACTTCTGTTTGGATGTGAACAAGAAGACTTAACCCCTTCTTTAAAATTCAACGGGCAAATTATAAACGGTGATTTAGATTCATCCACACCTTTAAAAGACATTAAAGTAAAAATTAGTTATTACGGAAACGGCTTCCACTTGCTAAAAATCGACAGCGCATTGACCGATGACTCTGGAAACTATTTTTTCCAAATATTGGATGAAGAAGCTATCCAGCAATATTCCATACAAATAAGAGATGATTATTATTTTCAATGCAATAGTCTGTTTCCGATTGTAAATAATTTTATTATTCCTAAAGACATAAATAAAGCAGAGTCAAACTCTGACACTCTAAAGGTTTGCTTGACTGGTAAAATTGAATTATTCGTTACAAAATTGGACGTTGCCGCTAAAGACACTTTAACCGTCAGTTCAAAGCTGATAAGGGGGTCGCTAACTTTTATCTCATCTCCAACAACAATTTTAAATAGCAAACAATGGTCAGAATACTATTTCACTAAATTCTTTAACGTTGTGGAGTACAACTTTAAACTAAAGAAGGAAAACGGAGAAATTACAAACTGGTCGATTGAAAAAGAACCTCAATCACAAGTCACAAAGGAATTAATAATAACATTTTAGAGGAGCAACCACCTCCAACAATCTCTTGATTCCACATTTGAAATACAGTCATCATACCGGTGCATTTCGAAGTCATATAGAAATGAGGGCTAAAGCGAGAATTTGAAATGCATACTATCATTATCCTGCATTTCTTCCCTATTTTTGAAATATGACAAACCCTGATTTACAAAACGTGCCCCCCTTTTACATGACCTATGTTAAGCTTGTAAAAGATGGCGACCTGTTGCAGACCCTGAATGATTCTGGCAAATTAACCCTACAACTTATTCGTTCAATCCCAGAGCCAAAAGGCGAATTCAGATATCAACCCGAAAAGTGGAGCATCAAAGAATTGTTGTGCCACATGATCGATGCCGAGCGCATCTTTGCCTATCGCGCACTTCGGTTTTCGCGAAACGATAAAACGCCCTTGTCGGGTTTTGAAGAAAAAGATTATGCTCTGGAAGCCAATGCGCACAACCGGACAATCGAAACTATAGCCAATGAAATGGAACATGTGCGTCTTTGCTCTATTGATCTTTACACCAGCTTCTCTACTGAAATGCTTTCGCGAACTGGTAAAGCAAACAACACTGAAATTTCGGTATTGAATCTTGGCTATATTATTTCCGGCCATGAAACGCACCATCGAAATGTTTTATTGGAGCGCTACTTAAAGGTTTAAGTGATGCGCGTTCTTCTTTTTGCATTCGCAACATTACTTTTCATTTCTTCGTGTTCTCCGATTTCTAAACGGGCACTAACGAAAACCTTTAAGCAGACCGAAAGTAAATTTCAAGATCATAACGGGTTTGTGTTGTATGATCTTCAAAAAAAAGAAACTGTCTTTTCCTTTAACAGCGAAAAGTATTTCACTCCTGCTTCCAACACCAAAATTTTTACGCTCTATGCTTCGTTGAATATTATCGGAGATTCTATTCCAGGATTAAGGTATGTTCAGAATATGGATTCATTAATTTTTTGGGGAACGGGCGATCCTACCTTTCTCTATAAAAACACCTTTACCAACGATCGGATTTATTCCTTTCTCGCATCTACTAAACAAAATCTATATTTCTCATCACATAACTTTAATACAGACGCTTTCGGATCGGGCTGGGCGTGGGATGATTACAATAGTGAATATTCTGCTGAACGTTTTTCGTTTCCGGTTTACGGAAATATTTTCTCCGTGAAAACTCAAGGCAACAAAATAAATATTACGCCCTCTTTCTTTTCTACCTATCTGCACATGGGTGAGAGTCGCGAAAAGCCAGAAGTATTTAGAAGTGTTGGCTCTAATAACTTTGAATATTTTCCAGCAGCAAAATCCAGTGAATGGGATATTCCTTTTAAAATCGATCCTGTCTTTATAAGTGATTTGCTAAGCGATACCTTAAAACGAAAAGTTCAACATGTTTTAAATCCGATTCGCACGGAATCAAAAACAATATACAGCCTTCCGGCTGATAGCGTTTACAAAGTAATGATGCAGGAAAGCGACAACATGTTGGCAGAGCAACTTTTGCTGATTTGTGCTGGCATACTAAGTGATACCTTACAACCCGAAATTGCAATTGATTACGTGCAGAAGAATTTCTTAAATGATTTAACCGACAAACCCGTTTGGGTAGATGGATCGGGTTTATCCCGCTACAATCTTTTTACCCCGCGCAGCATTGTTCAACTCTGGAATAAGATTTATCAGTTGGTTCCCAGAGAGCGACTTTTCTCACTACTGGCAACCGGTGGCATGAACGGAACGGTAAAAAATTGGTACAAGGCTGATAAGCCCTATATCTTTGGAAAAACTGGAACGCTGAGTAACAATCATTGTATGAGTGGCTACCTTGTAACCAAAAGTGGAAAGACGCTGATCTTCTCTTTTATGAACAGCAACTACACTACAACAACATCTGCCATCCGAAAAAATATGCAGGAAATTTTGAATATGATCTATGAGAAATATTAACACATTTAAAACAGCGACTTTACTTTTTGTCATTCTGCTCTCTTCAAGCGCAAAAGCTCAATCCATCGACAGTTTGGATATTAAGATTGGACAAATGATTTTAATTGGCTTTGCCGGCACCGCTGTTGATTCTGCTGTTTTGAGAGAGATCCAAAAAGGTAAGGTGGGGTCAATCATCATTTTCGAAAAGAACATACCAAAAACAAATTCATTCGTTGCCCTTAAAAAAATTAACTGGACATACCAAAAGGCTGCTGCGATACCGCTGTTGATTTCGATTGATCAGGAAGGTGGAAAGGTTAATCGATTAAAAGATAAATATGGTTTCCCTAAATCAATCACTGCTTTTGAAATGGGTAAGAATGCTTCTCTTGACTCGGTTCGATTTTATAGTGAAGCAACTGCTTCAACTTTAGCGGGACTCGGTATTAATGTAAACTTTGCACCTGATGTGGATCTGATCGCCAATCCAGATAATCCGGTAATTGTAAAACACGGTCGTGCGTTTTCGGCAAATGAAGATACTGTAATCATGATGGCCAAAGAGGTAATTAAAAAACATAGAGAGATGAATGTGATTACTGCGCTCAAGCATTTTCCGGGCCATGGAAGCTCAAAAGCAGATACACATCTTGGTATTGCCGATGTTACCAACACCTGGAGCGAACGCGAACTCAAACCTTACCAGGCGCTTATTGATTCTGGTTATGCCGATGCGGTTATGACATCACATATCGTAAACATGAATCTAGATAAGAGCGGTAAACCAGGAACATTGTCATTTGATATTCTTACCGGAATGCTCCGAAACAAATTGCATTTCAATGGTGTCATTTTTACTGACGATATGCAGATGCATGCCATCACTGAACACTATGGTTTAGAAGAAGCGATTAAGTTGGCCATCAATGGCGGAGTTGATATCATGACGTTTTCCAATAACATTCAGGGAAGTGATGTGCGAACAGTAGATCGCGTTCACGAAATCATAAAGAAAATGGTGGCGGATGGCGTCATTAAAAAAGCACGTATTGATGAATCCTTCAAACGGATCATGAAACTAAAATCACGACTAACCAATCCAATCGATTATCAACAACAATATGAGAAGGCCGCGCAGGAAGTTCAATCACTAAAAGCGATGCAGCAGAAACAATTAGAGATGGCGGAAAAGATGTATAAAGAGGCATTGGAACAATCAGGTAAAAAGAAAAAATCAAAAAAGAAGAAAAAGAGCTAACGCGGTTATGAATAGCCACGAATGCAGGAATAATTAACTAAACATTCCTGCATTCCTGGTCACAGTATAATTACTCAATGAATTTGTTTAATCTATCAAACGCCAAACAAAATCAGGTACCTATTCTCATTAGTGTACCGCACTGTGGCATTGAATTTCCCAACGAATTAAAAGATCAATACAAAAAAAATCTTGCTTCATCGCCAGAGGATACGGATTGGTTTGTAGATCAACTGTACGACTTCGCGCCATCCATGGGCATGACCATGATCTCAGCAATTTACAGTCGATGGGTAATCGATTTGAATCGCGATCCGAAAAGCAAACCCCTTTACAGTGATGGAAGAATCATAACAGGTCTTTGTCCGACAACCAATTTCTTAGGCGAGCCTATTTACAAAGACGAACGAGAAGCGGTTGACGAGAAGGAAATAAAAAGAAGACTCGATCAATACTACTTACCGTATCACTCAAAAATTTATGAACTGCTAACTGAATTGAAATCAAAATTCGGAAAGGTATTGTTGTGGGATTGTCACTCTATCAGACAGTATGTGCCCACCATTCACCATTCGAAATTTCCTGATTTGATTTTAGGAGATGCCGATGGGACTTCTGCTGATCCTTCTTTAAGTAAAATAGTATTGAAGCACTTCGCGCCAACGAATTATTCACATCAACATAATAGTCCTTTTAAAGGCGGAACGATTACGCGTCATTTCGGAAAGCCAGAAGAGAATCAACATGCTCTTCAACTCGAGATGACGAAGGTAAATTACATGGATGATGCTGAGAAAAAATATGATGATGTGCGAGCGGAGAAAATGCGCGCTGTTTTAAAAGGTATTTTTGAAGATCTCATTCAACAATTGAAAACCACATGAGCGACTTAAAGTATTTTTCTTTCAAAGCTCTGCTTCAGGATGAAGAATGGATTTCGCCTGCATATGTAGGGGTTGATGTAAATGGTATTGTGCAATACCTCTCTAAAAAACCTCCACTTCAGTCGGTTGCAGTAGAAGCTATTCAGGGATTTGCCTTACCGGGATTTCAAAATGCGCACTCACACGCTTTTCAATTTGCCATGGCGGGTCATGCGGAAAAGCATGAGCCAGGAACAGCGGATGATTTCTGGAGTTGGCGTGAAGCCATGTACAATTGTGCGTTGACCATGGATCCAGATCAAATGGAGTCAATTGCCACAATGCTCTATGCAGAAATGTTGCGTAAAGGGTATACTCATGTTGCCGAGTTTCATTATCTCCATCACGATAAACATGGTAATCACTATTCAAACCTGGCAGAGATGGGTGAACGATTAGTTTCTGCCGCGATGACAGCCGGAATTAAAATTACTTTAGTCCCTGTTTTTTATCAGAAAGGAAATTTTGGTGTTGATGCGTATCCAAAGCAACGCAGATTTATTTCAAAATCAGTTGATGACTATTTACAACTGTTGGATGATTCTGCCAATGTTGTTTTAAATCAAGATCATGCACGATTGGGTTTTGGGGTTCACTCATTAAGAGCTGTCGATGCAAACGACATTGTTAAAACATTTGAAACCGGACCAAAAAATATTCCATTCCACTTACACGCAGCAGAGCAATTAAAAGAAATTGCAGACTGCGTAAACTTTTTAAAACAACGACCGGTAGAATGGCTGCTCGATCATCTTCCATTAGATAATAGATTCCATCTTGTCCATTGCACCCATATGGAAAGTGATGAGGTAAAACGTTTAGCAAAGACCGAAGCAAATGTTGTATTGTGTCCCGGTACAGAAGGTAATTTAGGCGATGGCATTTTTAAACTGAGTGAATTCGCAAAAGAAGGTGGACACTGGTCAATCGGTACCGACAGCCATATCAGTTTAAATCCTTTGGAAGACTTACGATGGTTGGATTATGCACAGCGTTTCACAACACACAAGCGCAATACCTTTGACGATGGCGCGAATGTTTTAATAGGTAAAACTATTCGCTCCGGAAGAAAAGCAATGGGCCTGGAGCAAAGTAAATTCTTTGAAATAGGTAAGCCGTTTGATGCCGTAGTGTATAATGCTTTATCTCCATTACTCATGCAGACTGATTTAAGAAATACATTGCCAGCGATTCTCTACACTGCCGATGCCTATGATATTCTTGGAACACTGGTAAATGGAAGGTGGATTGTAAAAGATCAGCACCATATGGGGGAGAGGGAGATTGTGAAAAAATTTTCGGAGCTCCGATTAGCAACTAAATAAAGCCGTCTTCGTTTCGTAATTTTCCATCATTAGCTCAACTAATAGACGAATCTCAAACACCTTAAACAATCAAATTATTTTAATCTAAATTCTATGTTTTTAAAACACCTATTGCTCTCGCTGGTCATTATTACCTCAACGCAGGTATCCTTTAGCCAGAAAAAGAAAGGCGCATCTTATCAATATACACTCGATCTTACCAAAGTTGTAGACGACAAAGTATATGTTGAATTAGTACCTCCTGCTACTTCCAAAAGTGAAGTAACGTTTTACTTACCTAAAATGATACCCGGTACGTATGCCATCGAAGATTATGGCAGATTCGTTTCTGAGTTTACAGCACTCGACAAAAAAGGAAATAAACTCGTGGTCGAAAAACTGAATGACAACGCCTGGAAAATTAAAGATGCTGGCAAACTTTCGAAGATTAGTTATTGGGTAGAGGATAGCTATGATACTAAAATTGCTGAGCCCGAAATATTTCAACCTGCCGGAACGAACATTGAAGAAGGTAAAAATTTTGTTCTGAATGGCGCTGGCTTCTTTGGATACTTTGAAGGGGCTAAAGATATTCCCTTTCAATTCTCAATAATCCGCCCGGATAATTTTTATGGTTCTTCCGGTTTAATTGCCGCAGAGGTAGGAAAACCTTTGAGTACAATTAATCGCGAAAAGGGAAGTGAAGACAGCAACAAGCGCGTTGATATTTTTAAAACTACCGACTATGATGAGCTGGTGGATTCTCCACTCATGTATGCCAAAACTGATACTGCTGTTATTAAAGTTGCCAATGCCGAAGTGTTAATTGGTTGTTATTCACCCAATGGAAAAATCTCTGCAAAGCAAATTGCTGAAAGCATTGAAGAAGTGTTAATGGCGCAAAAAGAATTTCTTGGCGGAACGCTTCCGGTAAACAAGTATGCATTCATATTCTATTTTACCGATCAACCTGTAATGAGCTACGGAGCACTTGAGCATTCTCATTCATCTTTTTATTATATGCCTGAGCAAACCATCGATCAAATGAGAGGGCAGCTTCGCGATTTTGCCGCGCATGAATTTTTCCACATTGTAACACCGCTCAATATTCATTCTGAGCAAATTGAAGATTTCGATTTTAACGATCCAAAAATGTCACAACACTTGTGGTTGTATGAAGGCGTTACTGAATACAATGCCGGTAGTGTTCAGGTAAAGTACGGCTTAATTTCACCCGATCAGTATTTGAATGTGATTCGGTCTAAAATGCTTTCTGCTGAAAGTTTCTCCGATTCTATTTCCTTCACCGATCTGAGTAAGTACACACTTGACAAGCATAAAGAGCAGTATTCGAATGTGTACCTGAAAGGCGCATTGATCGGAATGTGTCTCGATGTAAAACTTCTAAAGTTATCCGGTGGAAAATATGGTGTACGTAATCTTTTGCTTGATTTGTCAAAGAAATATGGCAAGAGCAAAGCCTTTAAAGACGATGAGTTGTTTGGTGAAATTACCAAGATGACCTATCCTGAAATTGGAGATTTTTTTAGTCGTTACGTAAACGGTGCGCAGCCACTTCCATTCGCTGAAGTTTTTAAAGACCTTGGAATTAATTATGCTGCTGAGCAATCTACAGAAGATTACTCAATGGGTATTTCACAATCGATGATTGGTGTTTCTCCAGTTGATGGTAAACCTAAATTGAAAATCGCTACAACACAAAACATGAATGCAGTGGGTGTTGCACTTGGCTTCAAAGTGGATGACATATTGGTAAAAATTAATGGTGAACAAATCCCAGATCTTGGTCCTGAGTTGGGTGCGTTCATTCAGAAACAAATGGCGTCTCTTCCAACATCCAAGACAATCTCATTTACCGTTTTGAGAAAAGATGGTGAAAACCTGAAAGAAACAGAGTTGTCGGCACCTGTGCAGAAAGTATCCATTCCACAAAAACATATACTCTCTTTCGATCCTAATGCTACTTCTGAGCAATTAGCGCTTCGCTCTGCTTGGCTGAAGCCTTGATCTCTTTTGAAAAATAACTTTACAAAAAAGTGTGCTTATGTTAAGCACACTTTTTTATGACATTAATTGTAATGGTTGTCTCTTTCTATTCTCAACCCACAATACCTTTCGCTGCAATGAATGCTGTGGTCCAGGCAGCTTGAAAATTAAAACCACCCGTTTCGCCATCGATGTTCAATACCTCTCCGGCAAAGAAAATGTTCTTTACTTTTTTACTCTCCATGGTAGCCAGATGTATTTCACTCACATCAATACCTCCACAAGTAACAAACTCTTCTTTAAAGGTGGTCTTGCCTTTAATCTGAAACGGGCAGCGGATCATAAACTCAATCAGCTTGTTAATATTTTTCTGAGGCAACTCTGCCCATATTTTGGTTTCTTCTACTTCAGACAATTCGCATATTCTAATCCACAACCGCTGCGGCAACGAGAATAAAGGATTTGAAATTACCTTTTGCTTTCCTCTTTTGCTTTTCTGTTCTGCCAATTGATCACGTAGTGTTTCTTCCTTTACTGCACCAATCCAACTTACTAAAGCGGTAAACTCATATTTCTTTTCGTACAGGTAAGTAGCAGCCCAGGCTGAAAGTTTAATTACTGCCGGGCCGCTCAATCCCCAATGCGTAATAAGCACAGGTCCTGTCTGTGAAAATTTTGATCCTGCAATTCTCACTTCAGCCGCTGGCACAGCAACACCCATCAAATCTTTAAATTTTTTCTCAGAATCATTAAAGGTAAAAAGTGAAGGCAATGGGTCTACAATATTGTGATCCAGGTTTGACATCCATTCGTACCCTTGCTTATTCGGATGTCCTCCCGCGGCAATCAAAATTTTTCGCGCCTCTATAATTTCTCCGTGTTGACAGATTATTTTGAATTGATCATTCTCCTGCTGAATGGAAACAACGCCTTTACTGGTTTCTATTTTTATTTTCAATTGCCTGGCTTGTTCCAGAAAGCAATCAATTATGGTTTCTGAATTGTCCGTAACCGGAAACATCCGGCCATCTTCTTCAGTTTTCAGTTGTACACCTTTTGATGCAAACCAGGCAACTGTTTCTTTTGCTTGAAAAATTTGAAAAAGACTTTTTAACGGTTTCTCGCCTCTTGGATAATGGTGTGCCAACGCAATTGGCTCAAAACAATGGTGAGTAACATTACACCTGCCACCGCCCGAGATTCTGACTTTCGATAAGAGTTTACTAGATTTTTCCAGAATGAGGATGTTCAAACCCGGTTTCTTTTCCGCAGCTTGAATGGCCCCGAAAAATCCGGATGCACCTCCACCAATAACCACTAAATCAAATTGCATACATCAAATCTAAATGAAGATTTTAATTATTGGCCGGCTTTCTGTCGCTCCCACAATTTTAACATTAGCATAAACACCAATTCCATAAATCCTTACATCTTTGCGGCCGAATGGAGTTTATAGAAAAGTATTGGATCTACGCCCTGGGATTTTTTGCCCAATCTCTTTTTGGATGCCGGTTGATTGTGCAGTGGTATTATTCCGAAAAAGAAGGTAAGGTAGTTTCGCCTACCATTTTCTGGCAACTTAGTCTTGTCGCCTCCTTTTTATTTTTGATCTATGGCATCATTCGCGAAGATATTGTCATCATTCTCGGGCAAACATTGTCCTTCTATATTTACGTTCGAAACCTTCAGCTTAAAAACGATTGGGCAAAAATACCTGCGACCCTTCGCGGGTTACTTCTTTTGCTTCCTCCGTTCGCTTTTTTATGGCTGCTTTTAGGAGATCATCATAATTTTCAAAGCATTTTCACTAACACCGATTTAACAAGTCCCTTAATTATTTTGGGCGCCATTGGACAACTCATGCTAAATCTTCGGTTTATCTATCAATGGTATTATTCTGAAAAACATAAAACATCCATTCTTCCTTTAGGTTTCTGGATCATTAGCACAATCGCATCTGTCCTGATTTTATCGTATGCCACCTATCGGGTCGATCCTGTTTTGTTAGTGGCACAAGGCATGGGTATTTTTGTTTATGTGCGCAACATGCTAATTCATCGCAAAACGCTTCATAAAGACTCCGTATCTTTAAGGAAATGATGTCGCTCCGCGATCTGCTTTCATCCGATGTTAAGTCGTTTATTCATCAACATGAAAATGATGATGTAAAGCCGCTCGTGCTAAAACATAAATTCATTCATGGCATCCCCTCAAGCGTTATCGCAGATCAGATTAATGGAAGAAGAAAGGCAAAAGAAAAATTGCCAATGTTTTATCACACCAAAGGTATTGTCTATCCTCCCGGAGTAAATGTAGAACAGAGTTCGTCTGAGCAAACTGCCGGGTACAAGGCAACCATATTCGCACAACACAGTGCAGAATTAAAAAACAAAACTCTTGTTGATCTGACAGGTGGTTTGGGTATTGATAGTTTTTTCTTGAGTAGGACTTTTAAAAACGTTCAATACATAGAGCCAAACGAAAGTCTTCTTGAAATCTCAAAACACAATCACCATCAGCTTGGCGCTGATAATATTCAATATCATCACACAACAGCTGAAAATTTCTTATCACGTGGACACTCCTTTGATCTTGCTTACATCGATCCGAGCAGAAGAGCTGCAGGAAACCAAAAGGTATATTCTCTTAATGACTGCGAACCGAACATCGTTCAACTGCAGGATGTGATTTTTGAAAAGGCCGATTGTTTAATGATTAAAGCATCGCCTCTGTTTGACATTCAGCAGGGACTAAAAGAATTAAAGTTTGTCCAACAGGTATTTGTTGTTTCAGTAAATAACGAATGTAAAGAGCTTCTTTTTTCATCCAGGAAAAATTTCAGTGACGAACCAGAAATTCTGGCGATTAATATTTCGTCCAACAATCGGATTGATTCTTTTTCGTTTCAGTTTTCAAGGGAACGCCAAACTGAAATACCTTTCTCTGATCCGCTGACTTACCTTTACGAACCCAATGCTTCTATTTTAAAATCAGGAGCATTCAAAACATTGGGTGTTCAATTCAACATCAGTAAAATTCATCCGAGCACACATCTTTATACTTCAGATCAATACCTTGAAAATTTTTCCGGAAGGAAATTTAAGATTGAGGCGTTTGTAAAACCTGATGCTAAAACATTAAAAGCTTTTTTCCCGGAAGGAAAAGCCAACATCACCACACGTAACTATCCACTGAGTGTTGATGAACTAAAAAAGAAAACCGGATTAAAAGATGGGGGCGATAAATTTTTAATTGGGTTTTCTGGAATGAAAACAAAGTATTTAGTTTCAGCGAATCGTCTGCATTAACTTATCAATTTACTTTTCTGTTTATTGATTAAAGTAGTATATAGAGTAATCAAATCTTCCATAGTTTACTGTAATGTTTCCACAAACCGGATCATCATAGTTAAAACCAAAAGTGCCCGACAATGTAAGGAAACTATTTTCTGGATTGTATTTTACCGAACGAAAATATATTTGACCCGTTGCTGTTGTTGGACAAAAATCAACTGCCAGTCGGTCTAACGTTGCTACATTGTTTACTCCATCAAAGTGGATTAACAGGCCATTTATTTTTGTCATTTCCTGAAGACTTTTAATTCCATAACCTTTGAGTCCGAAAGATATGGTTCGGTAAGATTCACCAATTTTACCCTCAAAGTTTATTGACAAACTATCTGTTGTAGCATTGTATCGAAGGTGGGGCTCGTTTGTTCCTGAGAAAAGGCTGAGAAAATACTCTGATCGCCAGAGAGAACCATTAATAAATGCTCCTCCAACATCATTGCCATCATCCGTATATTTTGGCAATCGTGGATCGATTGGATCAGGAATATAAACCGGCTCACAGGAAGAAACGGTAAAGAATATTCCGATGATCAGAAACCTATTTAAAAATTGATGTTTTGTCATAAATATTAACACGTAATCCGACCATAAAACATGTATTCTTCAAGTCGCTGATCTCTCTATTGAAGTTTCCCATAGCATCTATATCGTAATACTTGAGCATAGGTGAAAGACCGTAAACCAGCTGGGTATACAAACTGATTCGTTTGTTTTCTAAAAAGCCAAGTCCGCCAACAAGACCAAAATCGAAAAGTTCATAGGTCTGTGTTCCCTTCT
Source organism: Chryseolinea sp. (assembly GCA_036787535.1). Classification (GTDB taxonomy): domain Bacteria; phylum Bacteroidota; class Bacteroidia; order Cytophagales; family Cyclobacteriaceae; genus Chryseolinea. The sequence goes on along the minus strand of DAIQPD010000002.1, from coordinate 55,963 downwards.
CTTTATTTGTATCCAAAAGAAAAGCCAGATTGACTCCTCCCTTTATACATAGGTAGGGCAAAGCCTTATATTCCAAAGTTGGCTGCAAGGTTATGTATGTAAATCGAAATTCGAATTTCTCAGTGCCAAGATGTTGATTGTATCCTTTTTGAATAAATGACGACTCAGCATGAATCGCTACTTTCTTCCAGCCAGGGTTTCGATATAGATTTATACCACCTCCAATGTGCCAAGAATATATAGGTGAAGCGTTTGTCAGCACATGGTTTCGAACATAGCTTTGATGAGCCCCAACAAAAGCATACGCTTGAGCGAGTCCGTTCGATGATATGCTAATAAAGAAGACAAAGAATAACAGGTTTTTATTTTTCACAACAACATATTTTATTTTCAATACCGTATTGACACCTTAGGATCGAAATACGTTGGCAATGCTGATTTTAAAGTAGCAAACTTCGAAGATTCTGATTTCTACTTTACGTATTTCAGAATCGCTTGTATGTCCGTTTCTCCTTCAAAAGACTGAATACGCTTGTGGTCGCTTGAATATAGGTAAAGCGATGGTGTGGGGATCGAACCAAAATTCGTTACCACATCATTCACGGTAATAAATCCGAACTTCACATTTTCGTAGTTGTTCAGTTTATATTCAATAGCAAACTTCTCCGTTAGTGGCTTGTTCTCCGTAGTAACAAAGTACAACGTGTAATCTTTAAAACTTTCAATTTCTTTTTGAATCTCAACTGCCTCTCGTTGACAATGATCACACTCCGGAAAAAATACGATTATGGCAATATTACCTCCAAGCTTATTGCACTCCAGCCGCGACCCGTCTAAAAGGGTGATGACCATTTTAGGTAATTCATTTACCTGTGTGGAAGATGCACTAGCCGATTGAGATTCCTGTATTGGTAATTTTTTCTCGGTCGAGCTTCCACAGCAAAATAATATGCTTGCTTCAAGGAGCACTAAAACAAAAACTGTCATCTTTTTCATAGCATAAAAAACATCAGCCAATATAGCGCATAACTCAATACAGCAATCGTTCCATACCATTTAATCACTATCCTTCTGTTTTGTATATCAAGCCACCACAACATTATCCAGGGTTTGTATAACCCGAGCAGAAGAAGTGAAAGAGAAATTACACTTGCATAGAAGCAAAGAGATTGTATTAGAATCATTGCGAAAATTAACAGAATTTTTTTGTTGCTTCTGTTCATCACGCAGAATCGTCCATTATCTTTGCGCCCTTCTAATATTTGGGTTTTTGATTTATAAAACCCATTAAGGAATAATTGATAACGAATTGAGGGCGGCCGATTTCTTAAGCATTTACCGCGCGGATGGTTTAATAAAGACCGTAGCCGCAGGAATCAATGCGCCTTCTCCTTCAAATATTCGCATCAAAGGACTTTCAGGTAGTCTTGACGCGCTTCTTCTTGCTGCTATTTTTAAAATTCATCCGCACGATTACATTGTTGTTTTACAAGACCGCGAGGAGGCATCATACTTTCAAAATGACATTCAGAGTTTATTAGATCGGGAAATCTTCATGTTTCCCATGTCGTATAAACGGCCTTATGAATTTGAGGAAATAGAGAATGCCAACATTCTGATGCGGGCAGAGGTATTGAATAAACTGGCGAACAAAACATCGGCAGAAATTATTGTTACCTATCCGGATGCCTTGAGTGAAAAGGTAATCACAAAACGATCGCTTGCATCAAATACCTTTACTATCAATCTGAAAGAGAAGCTAGATGTTTCTTTTTTGGAAGAGTTTCTCCACAATTACGACTTCGAAAAAACGGATTTTGTGTATGAGGCCGGGCAGTTTGCCATTCGCGGGGGCATCATTGATATTTTTTCCTTCGCATACGAAATACCTTACCGCATCGAGCTTTTTGGCAATGAGGTAGACAGTATCCGAACATTCGATCCCGGTTCTCAGCTTTCAGTCGATGAACTGGAGAAGGTAAACATCATACCGAATGTGCAGTCCCGTTTAATGCAGGAAGAAAGACAATCGCTTCTTGATTTTATATCACCCGACACAAAGTTATGGTTCAAGGATTTTCAGCTTACGATTGATCTGATTGAAAAAAGTTTTGAAAAAGTAGTTTCATCTTTTGATACCATTCTAAAATCGAGCAACACTCAGGTTGTTTCTTCGCCTGAAAAGTTATTTGATGATGGCGATTCTTTTGCACGCGATTCCTCAAAATTTTCGCGCGTTGAGTTTGGAAGTCGTTTCGTACTTAAGGATTCAAAAACATTTGAGTTTCAATCTTCAGGTCAACCTTCGTTTAACAAGAATTTTGAGTTACTCGCACAAGATCTTCACGATCAGCAGATGCAAGGCTATAGCAATTTCATTGCTGCAGACATGCCAAAGCAGACAGAGCGGTTAAAAGGAATTTTCGATGAGATTGATTCTCAAATTCAGTTTCAGCCACTCGATTTTGCTTTGCGGAATGGTTTTATCGATCAAACCTCAAAAATTGTTTGTTATACAGATCACCAGATTTTTGAACGCTTCCATCGTTATCGTGCGAAAGAAAAGTTTACCAAATCGAAAGCGCTTACACTTCGCGATCTTCAAATGCTTCAGCCTGGAGATTTTGTAACGCACATCGATTTTGGTATTGCGAAGTTTGCCGGTCTTGAGAAAAAAGAAGTAAACGGTCACGAACAAGAAGCCATTCGGTTGGTGTACAAGGATGATGATTTGTTGTATGTGAGCATTCACGCTTTACATAAAATTTCGAAATACTCGGGCCGAGATGGTGCCGTTCCTGCTATCAGCAAATTAGGAAGCACGGAGTGGGAAAATAAAAAATCGAAAGCCAAGAAACGGGTTAAGGATATTGCCAAAGAATTGATTGCGCTTTACGCGAAAAGAAAGTCGGCTCCTGGTTTTGCTTATCAAACGGACGGTTTTTTGCAGGCCGAGCTGGAATCTTCTTTTATGTATGAAGATACACCCGATCAGGCGCGCGCAACCGAAGATGTAAAACGCGACATGCAACAGCCACACCCAATGGACCGATTAGTTTGTGGCGATGTTGGTTTTGGAAAAACAGAAGTTGCTGTTCGTGCGGCATTCAAAGCCGCAACAGAAGGTAAGCAAGTAGCCGTACTCGTACCAACAACCATTCTGGCGATGCAACATCATCGCACTTTTAGTGAGCGCCTTTCCAACTTTCCTGTAAATATTAATTATGTCTCACGTTTCAAAACTGAAAAGGAGATCAAAGAAATTTTAAGCGATGTAAAAGATGGCAAGATTAATATTCTCATCGGAACACATCGGGTGGTCAGTAAGGATATTGAATTCAAAAATCTTGGTCTTCTAATAATTGACGAAGAACAAAAATTTGGAGTTAAGGTAAAAGACAGACTCAAAGAGTTAAAGGTAAATGTCGATGTGCTTACATTAACTGCAACGCCAATTCCGCGCACACTACATTTTTCTTTAATGGGTGCTCGTGATCTGAGTATTATTTCAACTCCACCACCGAATCGTCAACCGGTTACAACAGAATTACACGCATTCAATGAAATCATTATTCGCGATGCTATTAGTCATGAGTTAAAAAGAGGAGGTCAGGTTTTCTTTGTTCATAATCGTGTTAGCGATATTGAGTCTGTTGCAAACACCATTTATAAGCTTGTCCCCGATTCACGCATTGGCATTGCGCACGGACAAATGGATGGCGATAAGCTTGAAAAGGTAATGATGAAATTTATTGATGGGGAGTATGATGTGTTGGTTTCAACAAACATCATCGAGTCAGGGCTTGATATCCCTAATGCCAACACCATCATAATTAATTCCGCCCACATGTTTGGTCTTTCTGATTTACATCAAATGCGTGGGCGGGTTGGCCGATCAAATAAAAAAGCATTTTGTTATTTGTTAACTCCACCAGCTTCATTGCTTACCAGTGATTCGCGAAAGCGCCTTGCCGCATTAGAAGAGTTCTCTGAATTGGGAGATGGGTTCAAGGTAGCCATGCGCGACCTCGACATTCGTGGTGCCGGAAACCTATTGGGTGGTGAGCAAACTGGTTTCATTACTGATCTCGGCTTCGATACCTATCACAAAATTCTGGATGACGCTATTCAGGAATTAAAAGAAACGGATTTCAAAGAGTTGTTTAGTGAAGAGCTTTCAGAAAAAGCAAAGCTCATTGTTCAGGATTGTGTTATCGAAACCGATCTTGAAATTCTCATTCCAGAAACGTATGTCAATAACATCAGCGAGCGACTGCAGCTCTATTCTCGTCTTGATAACATCAAAGACGAAAAACAGCTGAAGGAATTTTCAGAAGAAGTGCGTGATCGCTTTGGATCTTTACCTGCTTCTGTAGAAGAATTAATCAACTCCGTTCGACTCAGGTGGTTAGGCGAGCGACTTGGATTTGAGAAGTTGAGTTTAAAGAATGAGAAGGTAAGGGCTTTCTTTATCAGTACTAAAGACCAGTATTTCAGTTCAGAAATATTTGGTCAGGTTTTAAGCTTCATTAAAAAGCATCCACGTCAGTGTAAGATGAAAGATTCTGCAGGCAAGGCAATGCTCATTATCGAAGAAATCAAAACAGTTGATGCCGCAATTGAATTCCTAACTCAAATGGTTGGACTGGAAATCAAGTCTTCCAAAGAAATTATATCCAAGTAAGGAGCAAGACCAATGATTTTATCAAAAGCGTTTATCATCAAAACCTTTTGATATTTAGAAGAGTAGAATACTTCGATGTAAAAACCTTCAAACGAATACAAGAAGACTTTACACTCGCCTAAAGTTCTCTGAAGAAGGTAGCTTCCTTGAAATGTGATTACATCACATTTTTTTTCGAAGGGCATTACTCTGAAATTGTCTAAGGTAAACATGGGTTTATATCTTTCCCACCCATTATTACAATTCTGTGCCAACCGCCTTATCCGTTAAAAACGTAGGCTAATCCCCATTATGCGTATTTCAACTTCCCAAAATTGGATACGCTATTCCCGAAACAATAGCAATGAAGGTTTACCGTTACTTAAAGTGCTTGAATACCTTCTATCGTAGATTTACCAATAAAACTGCGACTACTTGGAAAACATGCGATTATCTATTTAATTAGCATTTGATTTAAACTCGAAAATGAAATGAAGTATTTTTTCAGGAGTCTCTTGTATGTCATTGGCGGATCAGTTGCCTTGACTGCCTGTTTTTCGTTTGGTGGTGGTGGAAAACCTAACGCCTCGAATCCTGGTCAACTTAGCTCAGCTACTGGTTTAGCCTACAATGATGAAGATCAAGGTGGCTTTATGGTAAACCCCTATGAAGGTCAGCCTGAAGCACCAAACATGGTTTTCATTGAGGGTGGTCGAGCTGTTATGGGTTCGTTTGAAGAAGATGTAATGGCTTCAAGAGACAATATTGAAAGAACTGTTTCTGTGGCTTCATTCTTTATGGACGAAACAGAAATAGCCAATATACACTGGTTAGAGTATATGCATTATTTAGCCAAAGACTCTTCGCAAGAAGCGTATCAGGCAGCTTTGCCAGATACAACAGTTTGGGTTGGTAAACTCGCTTTCAATGATCCTTATGTAGATCATTACTTGCGTTACCCTGGCTTCCGTTATTTCCCAGTTGTTGGAGTTACCTGGAATCAGGCTAGTAAATATGCTGTTTGGAGAACACGCGCAGTAAATATTAAGTTAGCAGAAAATGCTGGAGAAGACTACGCTGAAAGTGATGGTCGAATTCCTTTGGAGTCTGGAATAGTTGTTCCTGCCTACCGCCTACCTACCGAAGCAGAGTGGGAATATGCAGCACAAGCTCTTATCGGTACTCAGTGGTTAGAGGAGATGCAAACACATCAACGTATCTATCCTTGGGATGGTCATGCTGTGCGTAATCCTTATGGAAAAGAAATGGGCTTTATGTTAGCAAACTTTAAGCGCGGTCGTGGTGACTATGCGGGTATTGCTGGTCGCTTGAACGATGGGGCTTTAATTACCTCATACATTTATGAATTCCCTCCAAATGATTACGGCTTATATAATATGGCCGGTAACGTGAGTGAGTGGGTTCAGGATATTTATCGTCCAATGTCGTATCAGGACTTTGATGATCTTAACCCAATCCGTAGAGATGGTTTCTTAGATCCTGCCTCAGGACAGAACTCTGGTTACAATAGCGATTTCGAAAAGAACCCGGGAAGTTTTACATCTTTAATTACTGATCGTGCCCGTGTTTACAAAGGCGGATCTTGGAAAGATGTTGCATATTGGATGTCCCCGGGAACAAGAAGATATTTAGATCAGGATTCAGCAACAGCTACAGTTGGTTTCCGTTGCGCCATGATTAAAGCGGGGTCAAATTATTAACTGTTTTATCTTATAACATATCAAAGACCCTGGCAGTAGCCGGGGTTTTTTGTTTTACGCTTCGGCTAAACACGCTATACTAAGACTAAAGCATCCATTGTTAATCAACGTTTGTCCACATGCTTCAATAGTAGAGCCTGTTGTAATTATGTCATCAACCAGTAAAATTCGTTTACCCTTAATTCCATTTACATCTTTTATTAAAAAGACATCACTTACATTTTGCCATCTGTTAAACCTGGTTTTCCTTGTTTGTGTTTGTGTATTTCTGGCTCTCGTTAAAAGTGAGTCTGAGTAGGGGATGTCTAGTTTTTCAGATAGTCCCTCTGCAAATTTTGAACTTTGATTATAGCCCCTTTTTCTCTTTCGCGATTCGTGTAACGGAACCGGAAGAATGAGATCAAATTTGGATGAAAGTTCAGTGTCCCTTAGCCGCGTCCCATATACCTTTCCAAGCATCACACCAATTTCTGGATGGTTCTTATACTTCAAAGCATGAAGCAAATGTTGCACTCGGCTACTTTTAGCAAATTTGAAGAAAGCCACAGCATGAACGATAGGAATACGAATTGCCAATCTTGCCTTCAGTGCGTTTTCGCGATAAAGATGGTAATCTGTTTGAGGCATCTCAGATATGCACGAAGTACAAACTATTTCCTCTCCTTTTACTAAAGCACCATTACAAGCAAGGCAATGGTTTGGAAAAAAGAGTGAAGCAAAATCTGTAAAAATTTCGGTAAGGGATGGATTCATCTTTTAGAAATATATTTGCCAACAACTGTATTTCAAAAATAATAAAAGCATCATATATATGGGAATGGTAGAAGACTTCAATGCCTATCGCGGCAAAATGAATGAAAAAATTATGGCATCAGAAAGCCTGATTATTAAGCGTATTTTCAATTTAGACACCAATGCTTATTCAGATGGGCATTTAGATATAAAGTCTAAAGAATTAATTGGGCTAACATGCTCTCTGGTTTTGCGTTGCGATGATTGCGTTCGTTATCATCTCGCAAATTGTAAGAAGGTTGGGTTCACAACAGAACAAGTTCATGAGGCAATGGGTGTTGCTACTTTAGTGGGTGGCACGATTGTCATTCCACATTTGCGCAGAGCTTTTGAGTACTGGGAGGAACTTCAAAATGTTTAAGCGCGATCTTGAGCTGGAAAAATCCTGGGCATCCTTATTAACGGCTCTCGGAAAGCTCATTGGCAAAAAACCAAAGGATCTTAATGCAGTACTTTTTCTTATAGGCGTTCAGGAATTAGGACAAGGCAGAAAAGTTTTCGAAAAAGAGGAGAAACAGGATTTGATGCATATAGGTATTTGCAAGGTGCTTAGTCTTTCAGGATATTATGAATTAGAGGGGCTGGATAAAGATGGATGGCCACATTGGAAGCTGATTAAAAAACTACCCCATTTTGATTTATTGGAACAAGAGAAACTATTAAAGATGCTTGTGATTGAATATTTTGAGAAAGAATTTGACTGGTTTTTATCAAATGATCTTTCATAGAGAGCTTTCCAAATATCATGCATTAAAATTTTTGCTGTTGCGTTGATTAGCTACTATCTTCGAACGGCTTCAACTTTGGTGGAACATATTGCGTTTTGATGGTATGTAATTGGTGAATATGGATGAGGTAGTAACGGGTATAAAGAATAAAATCCGGTCTTTCAGAAGAAAGTACTATTTCAATCTCTTTGTGCGTGGCTCAATTTTAACCCTTGCCATTTTATTCAGTTACTTTCTTCTCGCTACACTTGTTGAGCATAACCTTTGGCTGAGTCCAAGTATTCGGTTCTTTATATTATTTCTGTTTCTGATTGTTATTGGTTGGAGTCTTTTCCGTTTTTTGAAAGAACCTCTTATCTGGTGGTTATCAAAGCGAGGATTAACAGAAGAGGAAAGCGCTAAGATTATTGGTGCTGCATTACCTTCTGTTAATGATCGGTTGTTAAATCTTATTCAGCTTTCATCTTCTCGAAATAAATCAAGTTTATCTTTCGCTAGCATTGAACAGAAATCATCTGAGTTCAAAACGATCTCATTTGATTCCATTATTAATATCAACTACAATAAAAAATACCTCAAGTATCTCCTATTTCCCGCGGTCGTCATCCTTGCACTGCTATTTATTAACAAAAATGTAATTACGAAAAGTACCGAAAGACTGGTTCACTTTAATCGACAATATTCTCCTCCAGCACCTTTCAATTTTGTGATTCATAATGAAACTCTCATAGCTTTTTACAATGAAGCTTTTCCAGTCAATTTAACTTTAAAAGGAGAGGCAATGCCGCAGGATGTTTATCTTCTTATTGGAAATCTCCGGCTCAAAATGTTGTCTGCAAACAACAATTCTTTCCAATACATCTTTGAGAATATTCAAGATGGCTTTGATTTTCAATTAGAAGCTGCTGGATTTTACTCCGATGTTTATCATGTTACCATGGCGAATCGACCAGAGTTAACGGGACTGGAAATCGCATTGGACTTTCCACCTTACCTTAATAAAAAAAATGAAGCGCTACGGAATACTGGAAATATTGAAATACCTGAAGGAACTATAGTTGCATGGAAGCTAAATACAAGGGATGCCGAGAACGTCAAATTTCAATTATCATCTGATCCAGGTCTTAAGGAATTTCTAAACTCTGGGAATCAATTTTTTACATTTAAAAACTCGTTTCGAAATTCAGATAATTATGAAATCATTCTTGAAAATGATAAGAGCAAAAACAAGGAGAAAATTACCTATAGGATAGATGTAATTAAAGATCTGTTTCCTCAAATTAATATAAGCAACCTTAAAGATTCTGTACTGTATAAGCGGGTTATGCTGGGTGGTAATATCGTTGATGACTATGGATTAAGTCAGCTCGTTCTTCACTTTCGGATAAGAGATGAAAATCAAAAAGAAGTTTCTTCAGGATCCGCAAATATTCCATTCAACAAAAATCAGTTACAACAAAATTTCTTTTATAACTGGTCGCTTGATTCGCTTAAACTTGACGCGGGAAATCAGCTGGAATACTACTTACAAGTATGGGACAATGATGGTGTGAATGGCCGTAAATTCACAAAGACTTCCATCTATACTTTTCTTGTTCCAACAAAGGATAATCTGGTTTCAGAAATCAACAAAACACAGACTCAGGCGCAGCAAAAATTAGATAAGAGTACATCGAAGGCAAATAAACTTCAAGATCAAATTGAACAAGCATCGCAAAAAATAAAAGGGAAACAAAATCTAGATTGGCAAGACAAAAAAATGTTGGAAGATATTGTTCAGCAAAAAGAAAGTCTGAATCAAATGATTGAAGAGTTAAAGGCTCAAAACAAATTACTGGAGGAAAAGAAAGAAGCCTTTACTGAACGTGATGAGCGTATCCGACAAAAAGCAGAACAAGTTCAAAAATTAATGAACGAACTGTTGGATGACGAAACAAAGAAACTTTTTGAGGAACTCCAAAAGCTTCTTAATGAAAACAAGGATGCGTCACAAATTCAAAAACTATTGGATAAACTCAATCAAAACACCTCTAATCTGGAAAAGGAGTTAGAGCGCATGTTAGAACTTTATAAAGAGCTTCAATATGAATCTAAATTTGATCAGGCCGTTCAGGATATCAAAAAAGAGATTGACGATCAAAAAGCTTTGCTGGAAAAAACAGAGTCTCTAGAGAAAGAAAAATCATCAGACGACAAAAAGAATAATAATAATAAATCCAATAAAGGAGATCAGAAAAATAATAACTCGGGCGAGGAGGAAAAAAAAGAAAGTCAGGAATTAGCCAAAGAGCAGGAAAAGGTAAAAGAAGATTTTCAAAAGACCGCAGAGAAGATTGACGAGCTGAAAAAGCTTGGAGAAGAGTTAGAGAAAAATGATGAGCTACCAGGCAAAGAAGAGACCGATGACATTCAGCAAAATCAAAACGAAAGTCAAGAACAGCTAAATCAAAACAGTCCTTCCAAATCAAAACAGGCTCAGCAAAAGTCTCTTCAAAAAATGCAAAAAATGCAGGAGCAAATGGAGGGATCTCAAAACAGCATGCAGATGCAAATTGATATGGAAAACCTTGAAATGCTTCGTCAAATCATCCACGGATTAGTAAAAATTTCATATGATCAAGAAGGTTTAATCAAGTTATTTGGTGACCTCGCGCAAAGTGATCCTCGCTTTAATACGCTGGCACAACTGCAGATAAAGCTCAAAGATGATACTAAGGTGCTGGAGGACAGTCTATTAGCTCTTTCAAAGAAGGATGTTTTTATGGGTTCAATTATTACTAAAGAAGTTGGTGAGCTTAATACTCATATTGATAATGCGATTAGCGCCAATAAAGAGAGAAGAAGGCCACAAGCGTCAAACGAGATGCAACTTAGTATGACCTCTATAAACAATCTTGCATTATTACTTGATGATCATTTTGACATGATGATGAAAATGATGGCCAACGCCAAGCCTTCATCAAAAGGAAACAAAAAAGGTCAGAAGCCAAGTTTAAGTCAAATTCAAAAAAGTCTTAATCAGAAAATCGAAGACTTAAGGAAGGGCGGAAGGAGTGGAAGGGAGCTTTCAGAAGAATTAGCTGAAATGGCCGCTGAGCAAGAACGAATTAGAAAGGCTTTTCAGGAAATGCAAAACAAAATGAAAGATGGTAAAATGCCAGGAGGTGATTTACCTTCTAAAATGGAGCAAACAGAAATGGATCTGGTTAACAAACAAATAACGGATCAACTCATAAAGAGACAAGAGGATATTCTTACCAGAATGTTAGAGACAGAAAAATCTCAGCGAGAACAAGATCAAGACGAGGAAAGAAAAGGAGAAACAGCCAAGGACTATGATAATGAAATACCCAAGGCATTTGAAGAGTATTTAAGATTAAAGGAAAAAGAGCTAGAATTGTTAAAGACAGTTCCTCCGAAATTGTACCCTTATTACAAAAAAGAAGTAAGTGAGTATTTTAAGAGAATAGGTAATCAATAAATATACTTTCAACTAATGAACACAATCAGCATCCAGGTTCCATCTATCACCGAAAACATTCGCATGATTGAAAGTTTTATTGATAATGCAAAAGAGCGTTATCAGCTTGACGATGATATTTATGGCAATATTATGATAGCCGTAACTGAAGCTGTAAACAATGCCATTAAACATGGCAATGCAAGCAACAAATTAAAAAATGTCTTCTTGAGCTTATCACTTACTGAGAATCTAATTCAATTCGTTATTAAGGATGAGGGTTCGGGCTTTGACTATGAAAACTTACCAGATCCAACCGCTCCGGAAAATTTAGAAAAACCGGGTGGGCGCGGCATATTTTTAATGAAAAACCTCTCTGATGAGGTTAACTTTAAAGAAAATGGGAGAGTTGTTGAATTAAGCTTTTATATGAATGCCTAAGTATTCTATCCAATTCTTTTATGAAGATGTGGATTTCAAATTAAATAGTCCCAGAAAGACTGCTTCTTGGATAAAAACCTCCATTAAAGAGGAAAAGAAAACAGCAGGAGATTTAAACTTCATATTCTGCTCGGATAATCATCTCCTCAATATGAACATCGAATACCTTCAGCATAATACCTATACAGATATTATTACGTTTGATAACAGTGAGCAGGATCAACTTATTAGCGGTGATATTTTCATAAGCATTGATCGCGTTCAAGCTAATGCTTCAAAATTTCAAAAAAAGCCTGACGATGAACTACACCGGGTAATTATTCACGGAGTGCTTCATCTCATCGGGTACTCAGATAAAACTTCCAAGAACAAAAGCATTATGCGTGGAAAAGAAGATGCTTACTTATCTTTGCGTTAGTTCCACGTGAAACCTTTCCTAAAGTGATGAAATCTTAATTTTGTGGAAATGTTGATGATTTTGTGGGAAAGTTTTTTGTTCCACGTGAAACCCTAACAAGTATTAATTATATGAATTTCTATGTTTCCGGAATATGATGTAATCGTTGTTGGTGCTGGGCATGCTGGTTGTGAAGCGGCAGCTGCGGCCGCGAACATGGGATCGAAGGTCTTAATGGTGACAATGAATATGAACACCATTGCTCAAATGTCTTGTAATCCCGCAATGGGTGGAGTGGCGAAGGGGCAAATTGTTCGAGAGATAGATGCGCTTGGTGGACAGTCTGGGATAATCTCTGACGCGTCTATGCTTCAGTTCAGAATGCTCAACCGATCAAAGGGGCCCGCAATGTGGAGTCCGCGGAGTCAAAATGATAGAATGCGCTTTTCTGAAGAGTGGAGGAATACACTTGAGCAAACAAAAAACATAGATTTCTGGCAAGAAATGGTGAAAGAGATCCTTGTTAAAGATAGTCGGGTTGTTGGGGTTAAAACTAATTTGGGTCTTGAGATTAAATCAAAAGCAGTTGTTTTAACCAATGGGACATTCTTAAATGGAAAAATTCACATAGGCGAAAAGAGTTTTGGTGGTGGACGAACAGCCGAAAAAGAAGCAACCGGATTAACTGAGCAGCTTGTTCAACTTGGCTTTGAATCTGGAAGAATGAAAACAGGAACGCCACCAAGAGTAGATGGGAGGAGTTTGGACTATTCTAAAATGGAAGAACAATTTGGAGATGAGAATCCTTCTAAGTTTTCTTTCACCGAAACAAAACAGCTCACGAAACAGCTTAGTTGCTGGATTACCTATACAAATGAAGAGGTTCATGGTGAGCTTAAAAAAGGATTTGAAAAGTCACCAATGTTTCAAGGAAGAATCAAAGGCATTGGCCCAAGGTATTGTCCTTCAATAGAAGACAAAATAAATCGCTTTGCAGAAAGGGAGAGACATCAAATATTTGTAGAACCTGAAGGTTGGAATACTGTAGAAATATATGTCAACGGATTCTCAACTTCACTACCAGAAGATATTCAGCAACAGGCACTTACAAAGATTCCGGGTTTTGAAAGGGCCAAAATGTTCCGACCGGGTTATGCTATAGAATACGACTACTTTCCACCAACACAATTAAGCAGTTCTTTAGAGACTCATCTAGTTGATAATCTGTACTTTGCAGGTCAAATAAACGGTACAACCGGCTATGAGGAAGCGGCCTGTCAAGGACTGATGGCGGGAATAAATGCACATAACAAAGTTCATAACAAAGAACCCTTCGTCTTAAAAAGATCCGAAGCATACATCGGTGTTCTAATTGATGACTTGATAAACAAGGGTACTCAAGAGCCTTATAGAATGTTTACTTCACGCGCAGAGTATAGAATTCTGCTACGCCAGGACAATGCAGATATTCGCCTAACAGCACTCGGCAACAAAATAGGATTAGCAAGTCAGGAACGACTTGAAACACTTCAAAGGAAAAAAGACAGCATAGAATCTTTGGTTAAAACTTTATCAAAGTATAAAGTCGAACCAGACATTATAAATTATGGTCTCGAACTATTAAACACCGCTTCTATACGAGAAAAAATAAATACACATCTTCTTTTGAGAAGACCCGAAATAGGTATCCAAGAATTAAAAAATATTGACCCCCAGTTAAACGCTTTACTCTCAACTTACTCACAAGAAGTATTGGATCAGGCAGAAATTGATATAAAATATGAGAGCTATATTGATAGAGAACAAAAGCTTGTAGAAAAGATGATCACGTTAGAAAACTATAAAATCCGATCAGACTTTAATTATGACGAAATCAAAACTCTCTCAACTGAAGCTAGAGAGAAGCTTAAAAAAGTAAAACCAGAAACGCTTGGACAGGCATCCAGAATTAGTGGTGTTTCACCAGCAGACTTATCAGTGCTAACCGTTTACATGGGCAAATGACATCAATCGAAATCTGCCCAATCTGTGGTTGCACAAAATTCAAACAAACAATTTCTTCAATTGACTATACTGTTTCACATGAAACGTTCGGGATTATAGAGTGCACAAAATGTGATTTCACTTTAACTTCACCAAGACCTGAGTTGAGTAAACTCGGAGAGTACTACTTATCCGACAACTACATCTCTCACTCTAACAAAGCGGCTACATTACTAGACCGAACTTACCTCATTGCAAGAAGGTTCACTATCCAGAGGAAAGTGAATATCATTCGAAAGTATTTTCCTTCCGAAAAAGGAATCAACGTTTTAGACTATGGATGTGGCACTGGCGAATTTCTTAAATCTTGCCAACACGCAGGCTTCAACATCAATGGTGTTGAGCCCTCCGAAAAAGCAAGACAAAAATCGTCTCAGACAAACGGAATAAAGATTAATAAAACCATTGAGGACTTGGACGAGACAAAATTCAATGTGATCACACTATGGCACGTACTTGAGCACATTCCTGACTTTCAAGAAATTATTTTGAAGTTAAAATCAAAACTTACAGATGATGGCATACTGATTATTGCAGTTCCTAATCATAAAAGTTTTGATGGCCAACATTACAAAGAAATCTGGGCTGGGTATGATGTGCCCAGACACCTCTGGCATTTTTCTAAAGACACAATAAAAAAACTTTTGACCAAGGTTGATCTTAATCTCATAGATATTTCCGGTATGAAATTAGACTCATACTACGTAAGTCTATTGAGTGAAAAATACAAAAATGGGAATAGGTCAACTTTAAATGGATACCTCGATGCCTTTATCAACGGCATGAGATCAAACATGAAAGCCAGAAAAACTGGAGAGTATTCAAGTCTAATTTACATAGTAAAAAAATGAGGAGGTACATAGGATTACATTGGCTTATATATCCTTTATTTCTCGCATGCTGCGCGAAAACTACTTCACCAACCGGAGGCCCAAAGGATACTATTCCACCTGTACTTATAAAATCAATTCCTGAAAAAGGCTCCATAAAATATGATGGAAAAGAAATCCAACTTTTTTTCTCCGAAAATGTGATACTCAAAAATCAGAAAGAGCAAATAATTGTAACACCAGACATTGGAAAAGATTACAAAATAGAGGCAAACAAAAAAACTGTAACCATCCAGCTTGAAAAGAAACTTAAAGATAGTACAACCTATACCTTTAGCTTCCGAGATGCCATTGGAGATCTTAATGAACAAAACCCTGCGCAAAATTTAAAACTAGCATTCAGCACAGGAGATTACATCGATTCACTTTCAATTGAAGGAAAGGTATCCGACCCTCTAAAATCAAAGGACCTAAATGACATAACAGTTGCACTCTATCAATCAGACACATTTGACATATTTAAACACAACGCTGCATACCTTACAAAGTCAGATAAGAAAGGTTCATTTAAAATCGAAAACCTAAAGCCAGGCAAATACTACGTTTACGCAATTGATGACAAGAGTAGAAATCTAATAGTCGACAGTAAATCAGAGTCCTACGGATATCTAAGTGATTCTATAAAACTCACCACCAATTTAAAAAACGTTAACATTCCAATGATACGGCTTGACGCCAGACAACTAAAAATATCTTCGGGGAGACCATACAATACCTACTTCAATATAAAAACAACCAAGGGCATTCAATCCTATACAGTAAAATCAGACGAAGTAATACCCTATTCACTGACAGGTGAAGACAATACGAGCATCAAAATTTATAATACCTTATCGGAACAAGACAGCGCCTCCGTAAAACTTAATATAACAGACAGTATTGGAAATGAAATCGACACAGTACTCTTTATCAAATTCAATAAACAAACTACGAAACCTGAAAAATTTGATCTAACAACAAAAGACTTCAGGTTAATAGAAAATAAAGGATTATTAACGGGAACCGTTAAATTCACCAAACCCCTATTTCAGATCAATTTTGATAGCCTGCTCTACAAGATTGACTCGCTTAACATAATTAAATTTCAAAAAGAAGATATCACGTACGACACAAGCAGAGCTATACTATATTTTCAAAAAACCTTTAACAAAACCTTACTTCAACAAGAAGAAATCGAAAATCCTAAAACAACAGAACCTAAGCAAAACAAAACTGAGTCAAAAGGAAAACAACCTCCTCTTAAAAAAGTAATCGAAAACCAACTGTATTTCGCAAAAGCTTCATTCATTAGTATAGAATCAGACAGCAGCAGAAAAATAGAAGAAAGTCTAAGACCAATAAAACTGGACCAAACAGGGATTCTATTTATTGACATCGAAACAAAGGAAGAATACTTTATTGTCCAACTGCTAGCCAAAGATTTTACAATAATCAAAACAGAAGTCAATAAACACAAAATTTCATTTGAAGATTTAGCTCCATCTGATTACATGATTCGCCTCATCATTGACACAGATAAAAACAAAAAATGGTCTCAAGGAAATTATTATTCAAAGCAAGAACCTGAAAAAGTAATCTTCTACAAAAACGAAAAAGACGTACTTCTCGTTAACTTAAGAGCAAATTTTGAGCTTGGTCCTCTGTTGATAAAGTACTAAAGACATGTTAATAGATTCGGCACAACTTCGCGCAATAATGAAGATCATACAAATAAAGTAAAAACTAAGATCTGCATGTTTATAGAAAATACATTACCAACAAATTATTAAATGACACTTGTAAACATAAAATTAGTCAACACAAAATATCATTGTTTATAAAACTCTTAATCTACTGACATAGAAGAAATTAAAAATTTCATAACTTCAACATCTTGTTCACACCGAACTCCTAAAAAGGTTATCAACATATCAACATGCTTAATTACTATTATAAAATAATATATAATATAAATACATTAAAGGCTGTGTGTGTGTGTACATTACTTTTAGTGATGATTCTAAAAGTTAGCGCACAAAATTATTCGGACATTCAATTAGCAAACGAATATATTTTGAAAGGCGAGAAAAAAAAGGCGCGCGAAATTTATAGCGAGCTTTCAAAATCAGATGTTAACAACATCATCATTTATAATAACTACCTTGCCGTACTTTTAGATCTGGGAGAATATGATGAAGCACATGCATACGTTAAAAAAATATTACGAAAAGAACCAGATAATTTGCAATGCAGGCTCGATGCCGGATTGGTTTATGTACATGCTGGAGATTTAGGCAAGGCAGATAAATATTTTAAAGAAGTAATAGCCGAAAATAAAACCAGTGTGCAGCGCATAAAAATGATCTCTGATTATTTTATGGCGAAGTCACTCATCGATTATGGAATTCTGGCATTAACACAAAGCCGACAAGTATTAGGAAACCCGTATTTGTTTTCTCTTGATCTGGCGATGCTCTATCGCATACAAGGTAGTCGCGATAAGATGGTAACAGAGTATTTGAGTTATGTAACTCAAAATTCTGGCAACACCCAATACGTAAAAAATGTGATGCAGGCTTTGCTAACAAAGCCAGATGAGTTGGAAAGTCTTGAAAAAATTTTATATGAAAAAGTTCAACAACAACCCGATGTTGAAGTGTATTCTGATCTCTTGATTTGGGTTAACCTCCAACAAAAGAATTTCTCTTCAGCATTTATCCAGGCGCGTGCGTACGATAAGCGTTACAAGAACGATGGACAGAGAACAATGGAAGTTGCTCGCGTTGCGTTAGACAATGAAGATTATTATAATGCAACAAAAATTTACCGCTATGTTGTTAGAGAGTACCCTGAAAGCCAAAATTACTTACAGGCACGACTCGGCCTGATTCACACAAGGGAATCGCGGGTAAAGAGAAGTTTTCCTGTAAAAAAAGACTCGGTTAAACTCCTAATTCAGGACTATAAAAATTTTATAAAACAACATCCTGAAAATGCAAACTCACTTGAAGCAGCACGAAGTGAGGCATTGTTGTTTGCGTATTACCTGGATCAGAAGGATAGCGCAATTTTAATTTTATCTTCCTTGATTTTGGACACGAGAGCATCAATGTATTTGAAATCAAAATCGAAATTAGATCTTGGAGACATCTACCTATTGAAAAATGAACCATGGGAATCAACACTGCTTTATTCTCAAGTTGAAAAAACTCAAAAAGAGAGCCCGCTAGGTTATGAGGCAAAGTTAAAAAATGCAAAGTTGTCTTATTATCGTGGTAATTTTAGATTGGCACAAGAGCACCTCGATATTTTAAAGCAAGCAACCACCCGGGAAATTGCAAATGATGCCCTCGATCTTAGTATTTTAATAAAAGAAAATATTATGATCGACTCAACTGGCGAAGCTCTCAAAGAATACGCTTCGATTGAATTGTTACTTTATCAGAATAAAACACAAGAAGCTTTATCTAAAATTAATTTTTTGAAGCAAGGATTGCGGACATTAGGAGATACAGTATTAATGTCGGATAAGGAACAAGTTTTCCTTTATAATATTAAATTCCAAACAAGAAGAGATTCTGCTGCAATGAATACAATAACGAATCAAACCATTCTAGATGATGTATACTGGCTCGAAGCAAACATCCGAATGAAGCAAGGTGAGTTCTATAAATCAATTGCGCTTCTTCAAAAAATTAGGGATGAACACCCTGATGATATTTTATCAGATGACGCTTATTTTCTGCAAGGCGATATTTATGAAAACCAATTGCAGAATAAAGAAAAGGCAATGGAAATTTACCGTGATTTTTTAACGGTTTATCCTGGTAGTGTATATGCTGCGGAAGCAAGGAAAAGATTTCGATCTCTTCGAGGAGATTTTTCTCCCTCTGAAACTCAACCCCAATTTTAGTCACTCCTAAAATCGGACGATTCGCTCCTGTAATCCTCCCATTTGCTCAACAGCTTAAAATCCCAATCATACTTTTCAGGTTAATAGGGTGTGAACTAAAAAATCAAACCTTCACACTAAAAAGTTATGATAACAAAAAAGAAAAACAAACTAACACCCTTTCTGACACGAGCGTTGTCAGTAACATTGATGACTGCCACCGTATTTACAGCGATTAACTGTGATGATGATGACGACAATACACCCGCTCAACAGAATGTATTGGAAATTGCAATAGCCAATGCTGACTTTGATGTATTGGAAGCTGCTGCTGTTAAGGCAGGAACATCGGTAACAAATGTTTTAGGCGGCTCAACTCAAATTACGGTTTTTGCTCCAACAGATGCAGCGTTTATTGCCTATTTGGATGTTGCTAATGAGGCATCAGCGATCACTGCTGTTAACAATTTAACACCAGCAGCGGCAGCAGATCTTCTTACATACCACGTAATTGCTGGCACAGAAATCAAATCAGGTCCTCTTGCAGCTGGAACTACTACAGTAACTACAGCGCGTGAAACCAATAACAAGGCCTTTGTTACAAAAGCGGGTTCAGCTGTAACCATTAATAACGGTCGTGTAACAACTGCTGATGTAGATGCTTCAAATGGTGTGATTCATATTATTGATGCGGTGCTTACGCCACCAACTGGCGATATTGTAGAGATCGCAATTGCTAGCGAACCAGAATTTCAAATCCTAGCGGCCGCACTTACAAAAGCAGATTTGATTACAACGCTAAAAACGGCAGGCCCATTCACGGTCTTCGCTCCAACGGATGATGCTTTCTTAGTCTTGCTTTCTGCTGTTTATGAAAGCCCCGATTTAACAGAATCAGAAGCCATTAACGTTATAAACGGCTTAAGCGAAGCTACAAGCCCACTTAAACTTTCTGATTTAAAAGAAATTTTACTATACCATGTAGTTCCTGGCGCTGCGTATTCAATAAATCTTACAAATGATCAGGTTCTCACTACAGCCAAAACAACCGCACCAAAAACAGTTACTATTGCAATTGGTTCATCTGTTACAGTTGATGGATCTGCTTCTGATCCTTCTACCGTTAGTCCTGCAAATATTTCTGCCACCAATGGTGTAATTCATGTGATTAATAAAGTACTTCAGCCATAATAATTAGATAGAAGAAGAAGTTCTAAAACGTTATTAGACTTCTTCTTCTTTTTAATAAATTGAGTAGTTTCAAATATAAATCTATATAGTGTTCTCTCATCGCTACCGCCTTTTATTTATAGCGCTTCTCTCAGTATATTCTTATTTAAATATACTATTCACGGTAGGTAACTCATTCTTTGATTTTAAAATTTTATCGATTCATCTTTTTGGTGTTCTGGCTGCTGTTGTTCTGGGTGTTTGGGAATTAAACAGGCTAGTAGAAAAAAAAATTGAGAAACTAAAACTCAAAAAAGTTCATCCGCTCCTTCTTCTTTTCTTCTTCAGCATGATCAATGTGGTTGTGGTTTCTGTGGTGTCACTCAGCCTGGTTTATTTGGTTTCAGGAATGCCATTGGTTTTCAATTTCACACATTTAAAACTTTTACTGGCCTTTGGGTTTCGCATCAATCTGTTTTTGAATTGCCTGAACGCTATTGTGTTTTTTATGAATCGTTTAAAAAAATCTCAACTTGAAGCGGAACAACTAAAAAAGATTTCCATCGAAGCACAGTTTGAAGCTTTGCGAAATCAGATCAATCCTCATTTTCTTTTCAACTGTTTTAATGTCTTGTCTACTCTGGTGTATAAGGATGCTGATACATCCGCTAAGTTTATAGGACAGTTATCAAATGTGTACCGCTATTTACTTTATAATCAGGAAAAGAAAGTGGTGCAACTAAGAGAAGAACTCGGCTTTATAGAATCGTATTTGTTTTTATTGAAAATCAGGTTTGGTGAGAATATAGAAATTGAAAATAAAATTGATCGGCAAAGCGAAGATCAATATGTTGCTCCCGCTGTTTTGCAAATGTTAATTGAAAATGCCATTAAGCATAATGTTGTTTCTCGCAAAAACCCACTTCACATTAAGATTTTTTCGAATAATGGATTTATCACGGTAATCAACAATCTTCAGGAAAAAGAAACAAAGGAGGAGAGTACACAACTCGGCTTGCGAAACATCCAAAATCGATATGAGTTTTTGAGTGAAGACAAAGTAATAATTGAAAAGACAGAGAACGAGTTTAAAGTTTCTATTCCGTTGTTACAACTTGCCATTTTATGAAAGTACTGATTGTAGAAGACGAACCATTAGCGGCTGAACGACTTCAGCTTTTGCTAAAAATCTGTGAATCAGATGTTGAAATTATAGATCAGATTGATAGCGTTGAAGAAACCGTAAGCTTCTTTAAGTCTGGAAAAAAGATTGATCTTTTGTTTTTAGACATTCAACTTGCCGATGGAAAAAGTTTTGAGATTTTCGATAAAGTAAAAGTTGATGTTCCCATTATTTTCACTACGGCATTTGATCAATATGCTATGCAGGCTTTCAAGGTTTATAGTATTGATTATCTTTTAAAGCCGCTTCAACAAACTGATCTTCAAAAAGCGCTCGATAAGTTCAAAAAGCTACTTAGCCCCACAGCACTATCGGCCGAAGACCTGGTATCCTTAAAGGCACTTCTTGCCCAAAGCACAAAATCATATAAAGAACGTTTCATCATTAAATCCGGTAACAAACTTCATTACAAACCAGCGTCTGAAGTAGCGTATTTTTATGCGGACGGTAAATCCGCTTTTTTGGTAAGCAAAAAAGAAAACAGAAAATATTTAGTTGATCATACACTAGAGGAATTGGAATCGACACTTGATCCAAAAACTTTTTTCCGAATTAGCCGAAAATTCATTCTTGCGGTAGATAGCATTTCTGAAGTAAAGGGATTGATTAGCACAAAACTTGAGGTAAAATTAAATCAACCCTGCGAACACGATCTTTCTGTAAGTCGCGACCGTGCCCAGGATTTTAAAAATTGGCTTGATCGTTAAGGGTTATTATCTTGCGCGATTAATATTCTTAGTATGAAAAAATCCATTCTCTTCATCCTCTTTCTTTTTGTTTTTTCCATGGTTGGCCGAGCGCAGCAAACAACAGCCGATCTCGATTCTTTAAAAAAGGAAATTCTTATGTTGAGAGCCGATGTTGATCATATCCAAATTAATCTTACCTCGTCTCAAAATAAATTCAAAAGAGGAATTGCTGTTGCTACCATTGGATATGCTGTTACCATTGCAGGAGGATTAGTCCTTGGACAAAACGAAAATCTGGGAAAGACCTTACTTGTAACGGGTGGGGTAACCGGCATAACAGGTACCTTCATGTTGGTTGATGCCTTCAAGTACATGGGTCGTGCTGGACGAAATAAAAGAAAATGAATTTTAATAAAGTGTTATTCACTCCTTAACGATTTTACAGGATCAGAAGTAGCCGCACGAATAGATTGATACCCCATCGTGATCCAGGCAATGGCAAATGAAATCAATCCGGCAAAGAGGTAAACAAAAACTCCAATCTCCACTTTGTAAGTGTACGTCTTGAGCCACCAGTTAACCGCGATCCAAGCAACAGGTACAGCGAGAACGAAAGCTATGATGATCAGTTTACCAAACTCTTTTGAGAGAAGCATGACAATGCTGTTAACCGATGCGCCCAATACTTTTCGGATTCCAATTTCTTTTGTGCGTTGCTCTGCAGTAAATGCAAAGAGCCCAAGGCACGCAATAACAATAGCGAGCACAGCGAATACGCCAAAAGTTTTTCCTAAACGTTCTTCATTGCTATACATGCGACTAAAATCCTCATCTAAGAAGGAGTATTGGAAAGGCTGACCAATAGCAAGAGTCTTCCATGTTTTTTCAATCGTTTCAATAACATCTTTTGTATTGTTTGCTTCAAACCGAAATGATACGCTGCCATTGCTTGATTGCAAATAAAAGCCCAGCGGTGAAATATTCTGTTTGAGTGATTCAAAATGGAAGTTCTCAACAACACCGATAACCGTAAAAGATCTGATCGAATTTTGATCCGGAGTTCCATCAGGTTTGTTGCCCGTAAAAGTGGAGATCTTTTGGCCAATTGGATTATCAGTAAAACCAAAATTATTAAGAGCGGATTCATTCAAAACAACAGCCGAAGAATCCGAAGGAAAATCAGCTGAGAAAAACCGACCTTCTTTAATTTTCATTCCGAAAGTTTTTATATAATCAGGATCAACATTCCAACTTTGAAGTCCGACCATATTCTCTTGAGTAGGTTGGCTACCTTCAGGCCAATGTGTATTGTCGCTTCGCCAGGAATCTACTGGCAGAAAACCAGAAATGGTTCCACTTTGTATGGAGCTGTTTTGAAGAACTTGATCTTTGAACGATTTGATATTGTTTTGTAAAGCGTAAGCATCCTGAATAATAATTACCTGATCTTTTTTAAACCCAATTTTTGTGTTTTGAATATAATTCAATTGACGATAGACTGTGATGGTACCAATGATCAGGAAAATAGAGATCACAAATTGAAAGACAACCAGTGAGCTTCGAATCAGACCACTTTTCATTCCAAGTGATACTTGTCCTTTTAAAACATTGACGGGCTTAAATGCTGAAAGAAAAAATGAAGGATAAAGTCCGGCCATCAGCCCGATAACAAGAGTTGCCAAAACGACAATTCCATAAAAACTTAAATCGCCAAACGGAAAGACAAGTTCTTTCTGAACAAGGTCGTTGAATATAGGAAGGAAAATATAGGCGAGACCAATGGCGAGGAGAAATGAGAACGCACTTAGTAAAATAGACTCCATTAAAAACTGACGAACCAAATGCGATCGGAGCGATCCCATAACTTTTCGAACGCCAACTTCTTTTGCGCGATTGCTGGAACGGGCGGTTGATAAGTTCATAAAATTGATGCAGCCAATAACAAGAATGAAAAGAGCAATGGCAGAAAACAAGTATACATAGGTAATGTTTCCATTCGCTCGTACCTCTGCTGTTAAGTCTGAATGAAGATGAATATCAAGCAATGGCATTAAGGTGTATTCCAGTTTATTTCCAGACACTTTGAATTTTTCCATCGTAAACTCCCCACCAAGAATTTGTGCGGCCTGTGGCCCAATATATTTTATTACCAGATCAGGCAGTTTAGCTTCCAGCGCCTTTGCATCGCTACCTTCTTTTAAAAGAACATAGGTATTGAAATTGTTGCTGAGAAAATTTGTGCTCTTTGCTTCGTCTAATCCACTGAGTGAAATAATAATATCAAAAACAAAATGACCGTTGTCTGGCATGGTTTCAAAAACAGCAGTAACCTTCATAGGAGTATTGTTGTCCATGATTAAAGTTTCACCCAGCGCATTTCCGTCCGGAAAGAATTTATCTGATATTTTTTTACTAATGGCGATGCTATTGGGCTCTTTCAAAGCTGAGTTTGGATTGCCCTCAATAACCGGTACAGTAAAAATTTTAAAGAAAGTGCTGTCGGACCAGATTACATTATTCTCTTTGATATTATCATTCGTGTTTATTTTTTTTACCAGGTATGATCCTCTGCTTCTAAACCGAACGGATGATTCTACTTCTGGATATTCCTGTAGCAATGTTTCTGCTAAAGGAGCTGAAGCAACCGCTAATTTCCAATGATTACCACCAAATTTGATTTCACCATTTACCCTATAGATCCGACTGTGCTTTTCATGATGCTTGTCGTAGCTTAGCTCATTAATAACAAAGAGAGCAATTACAAGACAAGCCGCCAGGCCAACCGCAAGTCCGGCAATGTTGATGAAGGAGTAAAAACCTTGCTTGCGCAGATTTCGGAAGGCGATAGTAAAATAATTTTTCAGCATGATTTTAGTCTTTTGTGTTTCAACCTTTAAAGTTTGTTTTTGTGTTCTACGAAGACCGGCTGTATGTCCGAATGATTTTAAAACTTCGTGATAGGCATCGATAAATCTTTTCCCTTTTAACATTTCATCCTCCACTGACGAGCAAACATGATCAATCATTTCATCCTGAAAGCCTTCAAGTACAATACCCCGGTAATTCAGGTCTTTGATGATATAGGTAATATGTTCTTCAGTGAGTTTCAATAGTTAGCTCATTTCAACTTGTAATACATTTCCCATTGTCTTTATAAAATCGACAAACTCACTTACCCGTTCTTTCACAGAGGCCTTGCCTTCCGAAGTGAGTGTATAATATTTTCGAATTCGTTTTCCCATCATAATCGTCTCTGTAGTTAATAGCCCTTCAGCTTCCAATCGATGGAGTGTTGGATATAAAGCACCTTCGGTTAACAGAATGCTGCCAAGGGATAAATCTTTTACACGTTGGGTAATTTCATAGCCATACATTTTGCCATGATCTTTTAAAACCTTTAAAACGATGGTTTGGAGGGTGCCCTTTAATAGTTCGGGTGAATGCATATTTGTCTTAATACCTAAGTGATTTAGGTATTAGACGCCCGGTTCATATCTTAGGTTGCATACTTTAAAAAAACATGAAGACAAGAGTTAGTAGCCTAATGAGATTTGTCTAAAGTTTGCCATCTTGAAATGTATTTGCCTTACCCAAATTAAAATAGCACTGTTTTTAGTATGACTTTAACAGAATCAAAATTTCCAACAGACAGAGTTTTATATTTCAGCGATGCCATTTTTGCTATTGCTATTACCTTATTAGTTCTTGAGATAAAATTGCCTTCAAACGAGGATGTAAAAAGCCTAGGTATTGGCGGAGTTTTAATGTCACGAATTCCAAACCTGATAGGTTTCTTTATTAGTTTTTTTGTAACAGCGCTTTTTTGGCGAGCTCATTTACAAATTTCCAAGTATATAAAACAGATGTCGAATGGACTTCTGTGGATTAATCTTTGGCTGCTTTTGTTTGTAGTGCTCATGCCCTTCAGCACAGCTTTGTATTCAAACTATGCGTTATCGAATGAGGCGTTTGACTTTTACTGCGCAAATGTTTCAGCAATTGGCATATTTATGTTTCTATACATTCGAAAAATTATTCAGCAGGAAAATCTAACTGAAACGTTTGGAAAAACACAATCAAGATGGATTATGGCTCGTGCTTTAATTGTGCCTATATTTTTTGTTTTGAGTATAGTGCTCACATTTGTTTCGATTACGCTTTCTCGGTATGCTTTTCTGCTGATTTTTGTTTTACACGCATTTGGAGAGTGGTATCTTAAGAAAAGGCAAAATTCTGAAGAAAATCGCGCACAAGTTGCCAAAACAGACCAAGAATAGATTTCCTTCCTTCACTTACAAGTTAATACTATCCTCTTGCTATTCGTTTAAGATCGATATCGTTTACACAAAGCCGTAGCAACAGTCTTGGATTAATGAAGTCCCAGATTGATCATAATTATAACATAAAAAATAAATTTTTTATCAACTAGTATGCACGCATAACATTTTTTACTACTTTCGTCATCGTTTGAAACACAATGAAAAAAGAAGAAACAGTCGATCATAACCTTCGCACGGCCTGGCATGCCATCTCGCGGATGTACAATCAGCAGGCTCAAAAGTATGATGCTACCATGTCCATGGGTTTTGTTCTGTTGAACATTAATACTGAAATAGGAACCCCGGCAACGAAGATAGCCCCTATGATGGGCCTAGAAGCAAGGAGCCTTACCCGTTTACTCAAGTCGATGGAAGAAAAGGGTTTGATCTATCGCGAATCAGATAAGAATGATAAGCGCTCAGTAAGGATTTTATTGACGAAAGAAGGAAGAGACAAAAAAGAAAAGGCGCGAAACACAGTTTTGACTTTTAATGAAAGTGTACGCGAACAGGTGAGCAGCCAAAAGCTGGCCGTCTTTTTTGAAGTACTTCAGAATATTAATCAGGTTGTAGAGAAAAGTAACATTAACGAAAAATCATATAGTTAACTTGAATGATCGTTGTTGGCCATTCATAATTTGAAATCCCCAACAGCAATCAACAAACAACGACCAACACATTATGAACAGAACCATTCGAAAAGTAGCTGTATTAGGATCAGGTATTATGGGCTCGCGCATCGCGTGTCATTTCGCCAACATTGGCGTTGATGTTTTGCTGCTTGACATCGCTCCGAAGGAATTAACAGAAGAAGAAAAGAAAAAAGGATTGGCATTAGATAGTCTGGCTGTAAAAAACAGAATTGTAAATGCAGCATTCGATGCTACTCTCAAAGCAAATCCAGCTTCATTGTTCAGCAAAAAATTTGCTTCACGGGTAAAGCTAGGAAACTTTACGGATGACATGTCCAAAATTAAAAATGTGGACTGGACCATTGAAGTCGTTGTAGAAAATCTGGAGATCAAAAAGAAAGTTTACGAGGAAGTAGAGAAGTACAGAACACCAGGCACACTCATCACATCAAATACCTCCGGCATACCTATCCATTTAATGGCGGAAGGTCGCAGTGAAGATTTTCAAAAACATTTTGCGGGAACTCACTTTTTCAACCCGCCACGATACCTAAAGCTGTTGGAGATTATTCCAACCACAAAGACGGATGCAGTCGTAACAAAATTCCTCATGCACTATGGTGATCTTTTCTTAGGAAAAACTACCGTGTTATGCAAGGATACACCAGCGTTCATTGGAAATCGTGTAGGTATTTATGGATTGCTGAAAGTGATTGACTCCATGAACAAATTCGAGCTTAACGTTGATGAGATTGATAAACTCACAGGTCCAGTGATTGGAAGACCAAAATCAGCAACATTCAGAACTTCTGATGTGGTTGGCTTGGATACCTTAGTAAAAGTATCGAACAATCTCTATACTGGTTTGGTAAACGATGAAGCGCGTGAGATTTTTAAACTCAATGAAGTTGTAAACAAGCTTGAGGCAAATAAATGGTTAGGTGATAAAACGGGCCAGGGCTTCTACAAGAAAACCAAGAATGCTAAAGGAGAAACCGAAATCCTGACGCTTGATCTAAAGACATTCGAATACAAACCAAAAGCAAAAGCCAAGTTTGCTACACTCGAGGCTACAAAGACTATCGATAATCTGAAAGACAGATTTAAGGTATTGCTGGCAGGAAAAGATAAAGCAGGAGATTTTTACCGTGATGCTTTCTTTGGATTGTTTCAATATGTAACGAATAGAATTCCTGAAATCAGCGATGAGCTTTTCAGAATCGATGATGCAGTAAGCGGAGGTTTCGGATGGGAACTTGGTCCGTTCGAGACATGGGATGCTGTTGGATTAGAAAAAAGCATTCCGCTAATGGAAGCGACCGGATATAAACCAAATCAATGGGTTTATGATATGGTGGCATCTGGGAACAAATCGTTTTATAAAGTTGAAGGTGGTCAGAAAAAATATTATGACATACCTACAAAGACATACAAGTCAATTCCTGGTAGAGAAAGCTTCATCATTCTAGAAAACAAGAGTGAAAACATTGTTTGGAAAAATGCGGATTCAAAAATTATCGATCTAGGTGATGGCGTTCTCGACTTCGGTTGGCATTCAAAAAGCTATACACTTGGAAGCAGCGTGATCGAAGGAATGAATAAAGCCATCGATCTAGCGGAAAAGGATTATAGAGGTTTAGTAATCGGACATCAAGGTGCAGACTTTTCGTTAGGTGCAAATCTTGGTCTTGTCTTCATGTATGCCATCGAGCAGGATTATGATGAGATTGATTTCATGATCCGCGCTTTCCAGAATTCAGTAATGCGTATTCGTTATTCTTCCGTTCCAGTTGCTGTTGCCCCACAAGGGAGAACATTAGGTGGAGGTTGCGAGATGACTATGCATGCCGACATCGCACAAGCTGCGGCAGAAACCTACATTGGTCTAGTTGAAGTGGGTGTAGGACTTATCCCCGGAGGAGGAGGAACAAAAGAATTTACAAAACGAGTAAGTGATTCATTACAAGAGGGAGATGTAGAATTGAACGCTCTTCAAAATGCATTCATGACCATCGCGACAGCAAAAGTTGCAACATCAGCAGAAGAAGCTCGCGAACTTGGCATTCTGAAAAAACTCGATCGTGTATCGATGAACAAAGACCGTCAGATTGCTGACGCGAAAGAAGCGGTAATAGAATTGGCGGATGCCGGATACACCATGCCGACTCAAGTCAAAAACATTAAAGTACAAGGTCGCACCGGCCAGGCATTATTCCTTGCCGGACTTCAAGGTATGCTGATGGGCAAATACATTTCTCAACACGATGCCAAAGTAGCCAAGTGGATTGCGAACATCATGTGCGGAGGGGATTTAACATCTCCTCAGGAAGTTTCCGAACAATACCTTCTTGATCTGGAGCGCGAGGCGTTCTTGTCTCTAACCGGAGAAAAGAAAACATTAGAAAGAATTCAGGCAATTCTCACCGGAGGGAAACCACTTCGCAATTAATATTTGTTGACAGACTAAGAACAAAAAAGTAAAGACATGAACGCATACATAGTATCAGGTTTTAGAACAGCTGTAGGCAAGGCAAAAAAAGGTGGCTTCCGTTTCACAAGGCCAGATGATTTAGCATCAGATGTAATTAAACATTTGGTGAAGTCTATTTCAGGATTAGAAAATAAAATGGTAGACGATCTGATTGTAGGTAATGCAGTACCCGAAGCAGAACAAGGTATGCAGATGGGAAGAATGATTTCTCTACTTGCTCTTGGGCTTGATGCACCCGGTATGGTGATCAATCGTTATTGTGGATCAGGTGTTGAGGCTATCGCCATTGCAAGTGCTCGCATCCATGCAGGCCAGGCAGATGTAATTATTGCCGGAGGAACAGAATCGATGTCACTCGTTCCGGTAATGGGTTTCAAAACCGCGCTTAACTATACCATCGCAAAAGATAATCCTACCTATTACACCAGTATGGGTTTGACCGCTGAAGAAATTTCAAAACAATTCAACGTTACTCGTGAAGAGCAAGATCAATTTTCGTATGAGTCTCACATGAAAGCAGCAGCGGCATGGAAGGCTGGAAAATTTGCTGGCGAAGTTGTTCCCATCACGGTGAAGGAAGTATATGTAGATGAGAACATGAAAAAGAAAACACGTGAGTATGTTGTTAATCAGGACGAGGGGATCCGTACAGATACAACTGTTGAAGGACTGTCAAAATTAAAACCTGTGTTTGCAGTTGGAGGATCGGTAACTGCCGGCAACTCTTCACAAACTTCTGATGGCGCTGCGTTCGTGGCGGTAATGAGTGAGCGCATGGTAAAGCAATTGAATTTAAAACCGATTGCCCGAATGATTAGCTATGCCGCTGCTGGAGTTGATCCACGCATTATGGGAATTGGACCCGTGGCAGCAATTCCAAAAGCATTGAAGATCGCAGACTTAAAACTTCAAGACATTGATTTGATTGAATTGAACGAAGCATTTGCAGCCCAATCATTAGCCGTAGTAAAAGAACTTGGAATAGACAGATCAAAACTAAATGTAAATGGCGGAGCAATCGCGGTTGGACATCCTCTCGGTTCATCAGGAGCTCGCTTGTCTGTGCAGCTATTCAATGAACTCCGCAGACAAAATAAAAAGTACGGTATGGTGACAGCCTGTGTTGGAGGCGGGCAGGGAGTTGCTGGTATATATGAACTTCTTTAGACGTTAGAAATTAGTAGCAAGACGTTAGAAAAATACTATGCACAACTTTAAAGAATTGAAGGTTTGGCAAAATGCGAGAAGTTTTGTTAAGGAGACTTACATCACAACAAGTAATTTTCCTCAAGAAGAAAAATATGGATTGATTTCTCAAATGAGAAGAAGTGCTGTTTCCATACCTTCAAATATTGCAGAAGGAAGTGGTAGAAATACGGATAAAGATTTTTCTCACTTTTTGAATATGGCACTTGGATCAGCATACGAATTGCAAACGCAAATTTTTCTGTCTTTTGATCTTGAGCTAATAAAAGAAGAGAAAATGAATGAATTGAATTGTTCTTTGGAAGAGATTCAGAAAATGATCTACGGATTAATAAAATCAATTATAAAAAACTAAACTCACAAAGATTGCAGACCCAAGTCTAAAGTCTATTGTCTAACATCTAAAGTCAAAAGAAAATGGCAGCAGCAGTAGAATCTAAAAGCGCACTAAAAGGAGGAGAATTCCTAATCCGCGAAACAGAAGCACATGAAATTTTTATTCCGGAAGAATGGAATGAAGAACAGAAGATGATCGCTCAAACGTGTTTGGATTTTATCAAACAGGAAATCACTCCTCGTTTGGATGAGATTGATTCAATGAAAGATCCTTCCTTAATGCCTTCATTGTTAGACAAGGCTGGAGCTCTTGGCTTGTTGGGCACATCCGTTCCGGAAAGTCTCGGAGGTTTCGGTATGTCATTCAATACGACTATGCTCGTAGCAGAAGTATTGGGAGGAGCACATTCATTCGCTGTTGCTTATGGTGCTCACACAGGTATAGGTACGCTACCCATTTTGTATTATGGAACAGAAGAACAAAAGAAAAAATATGTTCCGAAGTTGGCAACGGGTGAATGGAAAGCTAGCTACTGTTTAACCGAACCAGATTCAGGATCGGATGCAAACAGCGGAAAAACAAAAGCGGTCTTAACTCCTGATGGTAAACACTACCTCATCACCGGACAAAAGATGTGGATCACTAACGGAGGCTTTGCCGATGTCATGATCGTGTTTGCAAAAATTGAGAGTGATAAAAATCTTACAGCTTTTATCGTTGAAAAAGGATTTGGTGGTATCACGATGAATGAAGAAGAAAAGAAGATGGGTATCAAAGGATCTTCTACTCGTCAGATATTTTTTAATGATTGCAAAGTGCCCGTTGAAAATATGTTGTCAGAACGTGAGAATGGTTTTAAGATCGCGGTGAATGTATTGAACATCGGTCGTATTAAATTAGGATCAGGTGCTGTAGGAGGTAGTAAGTTCGCGATGTCGAAAGCGGTGAATTATGCTAAAGAGCGTAAACAATTCGGAACATCCATCGCTAACTTTGGAGCAATCAAACACAAGATTGCAGAGATGGCAATGCTAATTTTCGCATCTGAATCAGCTCACTATCGTGCAGGTCAAAATATTGATGATGCTTATGAGGCTTTGATTGCCGGAGGCATGGAAGCTGGAAAGGCCCGATTGAAATCTCTTGAAGAATACGCAATTGAATGCGCCATCTTAAAAGTACATGGTTCTGAAGTATTGGACTATGTAGTTGATGAAGGCGTACAAATTTATGGAGGCATGGGCTTCTCTGCAGAAGGTCCAATGGATCGTGCGTATCGTGATGCGCGTATCAATAGAATCTTTGAAGGCACAAATGAAATCAATCGTCTTCTTACAGTCGATATGATTTTGAAACGTGCCATGAAAGGAACACTTGATTTGATGGGTCCGGCAATGGCTGTTCAGAAAGATTTGATGTCTATTCCTGACTTTGGTGCAGAAGAAGACACCGCGCTTTTCGCGAAGGAAAAGAAAGCGCTTCGCAATTTGAAGAAAGCAGGATTGATGGCAGCCGGTGCCGCAGTTCAAAAATTTATGATGAAATTATCAGATGAGCAGGAGGTATTGATGAATCTTGCTGACATGTTAATAGAAGGATATGTAGCAGAATCAACTATTCTTCGTGTTGAAAAGTTGATTGGTATGCGCGGAGAAGCGGCTTGCGAAATTCAAAAAGAAATGGCCATCATCTATTTACATCATGCTATTGAAAAAGCAGCATCCGCAGGGAGGTCTGCGATAACATCATTTGCAGAAGGAGATGAACTTCGTTTGATGTTAATGGGTCTTAAACGTTTCACTAAAATTGATCCGGTGAATTTAAAAGAGGCTCGTAGAAAAGTAGCCAACTATGTAATTGAAAAAGGAGAATATCCTTTCTGATCTCACCTCTGATTTATTCTTTACCAACCAGACGTAAGGAGTTAGGAGGAGCTTTAATCTAAACTGAGAAAACCCGGAATCACTTCCGGGTTTTTTTTTGGTTTTAAATTGGGGAAAGAGCTTAGTCATTCTTTAAGTTATCAACAGGCTTAATATAGGTAGCGCGCCAGGTTTGAGAGCCAATGGTGAGTGTACCAAAAACAATTAGCATGACCACACCAATGGCAATTGTTTTAAGATCGACCTCTACATGGTATGCTAATTTCTCCAGCCACAAATTATTAATGAAATAAGCAGCGGGCACAGCAATAACAATGGCGATGATTAAAATAACAACAAAGCCTTTTGATAAAAGATAAATCAGTGAGGAGTTTGTACTACCCAACACTTTGCGAATTGAGATTTCTTTGATGCGGGTCTCAGTAGCATAGGTAGCCATACCTAAAAGGCCTAAGCATGAAATGGTAATGGCTAAAACTGAAATTACACTTAGTATGCTTACAAGATCGCCAAAGAAGATATCATAAATCTTGTGTACTTCTCCATAAAAATCTTTGTAGTCAACTTGAAGAGCAGGATTGGTTTTTGCCCACGCGGCTTCTATACTTTTCCCTGCTTCATCAAAATTTCCTGTATACGCTACTTGCAGAATTCGATACTCCTTCGGATTGTAAATCAATGCCATTGGTTCCAAATCCTGAAATAGCATTTGGTGATTATAATCCTTCACTACACCAATAATTTGTTTTCGCGATGAATCTTCTTTCAATATAATTTCTTGTCCAATGGCTTCAAGCGGAGAACCATAGTGAAATGCGTTCACAGCCTTTTCATTCAAGACAATAAAATTTTTATTTGATTCACCATCGTTGACATCAAAATATTTTCCCGCAACTAAAGTTATGGTGAGGTTTCTAAGATAGTCTTCATCGGTCGAAAAATAGTTTAACGATGTCCATTCTTTATCTTCCAAACTCTTCTTGTATCCTTCGCCATAGCTCGAACCAGCAGCAGGCACATGGGATGCAGCACTAACACTCTCAATGTTATTGTATTTTAATAATTCGTTTTTCAATGCCTCTGCAGAAGTAGTACCAAGGTTTACTACAACTTTATGCTCCATTGAAAACCCGTGATCTGCCCGAAGGAATAATTGTAATTGATTAAAGACGACTACAACCGATAAGATAAAAATGAGGGAGAAGGTAAACTGCGTTACTAACAAAGTTTTGCGCATACCGATGTTGGAAAAAAGCTTCATCGTCCCCAATCCTTTTAAAACTTTTATAGGTTGAAAACGACTCAGGACAACGGCCGGAAAAAATCCAGCAAGAATTCCAACGACAATAGCAAAAACAAGAAACACAATGAACACAAAGTAATTTCCTTCAAGATCCCATTTCATCATTCTTGCAAAGCTTAATTTCATCATAAAGGGCTTCATGGCAATGAGGAATCCTACGGCTGCGACTAAAGCAATTAAAGCAATCAAGACAGACTCTGATAAAAACTGAACAAACACTTGCCAACGCATGGCACCCGTAACTTTTCGCACGCCAATTTCGCGAGCGCGGGTTAGTGATCGTGCTATCGATAAGTTCGTAAAATTGAAACAAGAGGTAAGCATCACAACCCCTGCAAGTCCGGCAAAGAAGTAAACAAATATCCAAGGCAAGAAAGGACCGATTGGATTGTTGATAAATGGTCCGGGTGTTATACCCATAAGTGCTTGTAACCTGTATTCTATTTTATGATCGGTATCTGGATTGGGTAGTGTTGAATAATGTTTTTGTTCTGTCTTGGCAAGTTGTGGTTTAATGTCATCAATAGTTTTCCCTTCTTCCAGTAAAATATAAATCCAACCTTGCCAGGCATTGTACCAATTATCGAGACCACCTTTAGTGCGTTTGTCTTGAGCCTCCAGACTTGTAACTGTGCTCAAGCTTGCTAATGCATCAAATATTATATGTGATTTTTGATCTGAGTCTTTTAGGATGCCCGTAACTTTGTAAGGCCCTTCATCACCAACTTTAAAAGTTTCTCCCACAGGATTTTCCTGCTTGAATAATTTCTTTGCGGCCTTGTGCGTAAGCACAACTGAGTAAGGTTCTACCAAAGCCGTTTTCGGATTTCCATATTCTAACTCTAATTCAAAAATGTCGAGCATTTCCGGATCTGCATAGAAACCTACGATGGGTATGTTTACATCTTGTTCTATTTCCAACCACATGTTTCCAAAGCCCCGAACGATGCGCGCACTTTTTTCAACACCAGTATAGGTATCTAATATTTCTTCGCGAAGCGGAAGAGAGGTAGTAGCGGTTTCATTCATTGCACCACCATCGGAACCATGAGGTATTGAATTGATCCGATAAATGCGATCACGTTTTGTATTGTGTCGGTCGTACATCATCTGATCGGCAACCAGCATAATGATGACCATCGACAAGGTCATTGCAACGGCCAATCCAAAAATATTGATGAACGAAAAGAAACGATGACGCACGAGATTGCGCAAAGCGGTTTTGAGATAGTTACGAAACATTGTGTTGGGTTCTTAAGAAATTCTCTGACGAAGATGATGTGCTCTTCCCTAAGGTAAGATGCTAGTTACCGGTTGCCAGTTACTGGAGTCTGGTAACTGCTTTGCTTACTACTTATTGTTTTCAGCGCTCTGCTTCACTATGAAATAGTAAATCAGAAAGCCTAAAGAAACAGAAAGCGTAAATATTCCATAAGGTAACGGTGATTCCGGATTGTGTGGAATATACTCTATAACAATAAGGGCAAGACCAGCAAAGAATATAATTAATCCCCATTTTAGGGATGGAAATTTATTTTCGGCTCCCGCATGATTTTTAAATATGGCTTGTGTGTCATCGTTCACAAAACCTTTGTCTATCATTTTCTTCTTCAAAATATAATCCGTCATAATACGGGCAAAAAAGAAAACAGATGCGCCTAAAGTACCAATGATGGTGATTGGCATCAATACTTCCATTAAGTTGTGGTCCATAATTGTTTTTGTTTGTTTGGGGCGTATGACACGCGGTTGAACCGGGATGTTGCAGCTGACCAGAAAATAATTTCTAACCTCATCCATAGCATACCAGAGTTCTGGTTGCCAGATACCGGTAACTGGCAAACCGGCAACCTTGGACTGGTATTTTTCTCCTGCAACATTCTATATTACATCTGTGTCTAACGACCCGATGATGGATGATAGAGCCCTTGTTTCTAACATTTTGGAAGGAAATATGCAGGCTTTCAGGTTGCTTATTAAGCAGCATGAAAGACTTGTGGCTCACATGATCGGGCGTGTGGTAAAGAACAAAGAAGAGACCGAAGAACTTTGTCAGGACGTGTTTTTGAGGGTTTATGATAAGCTTTCAGAGTTTAGTTTTAAGTCGAAGTTATCCACGTGGATTGCTACCATAGCCTATCGTCATGCCATTAATCAGATTCGAAAAAACAAAATGTTGTTAACAGATATTCCGGAAGAAGACAGCTTTACAAACTATTTTGTAGAGGAGGTAAATCCGGAATCGGTTTTAATGGAGAGTGATTTGGATGAATTTGTATTGAAGTTGGTAGATCAATTACCTCCTCAATACAAAATCGTGTTAACTTTATTCCATCTTGATGGAATGAGTTATCCGGAAATTGGAGAAGTGACCGGAATGCCAGAAGGTACTGTGAAGAGTTATCTGTTCCGTGCCCGGAATTTGTTGAAAGAAAAAGTAAAGCACCATCTTGGTAAAGAAGAAGTATTATGAATCGCTACGAAGAAGAATTGCAACGTAATCTCGAAGCAGGTCAACATCCGGAAGGAAATGAGCTGGATGTAAAGGCTTATCAATCCGTATTCAATGCCTTGAGGAAAGAGCCTGAATTTACCTTATCATCTTCCTTTGCTGATAAGCTTGTTGGCATGGCGGTGAAGAAACAACAATCGAAAAATATCTTCAGAGAATATTTCTGGTTCGGCTTTGGCATCTTCCTGATGCTGATCGCATTTGTGGTAACTATCGCAATGACAGGATTTAAACTTGATATGGGCTTCTTAAATGGATTGAATTCCTTTAAGGGTGTTATCATCTTCGGATTATTTTTTATTGGGTTTCTTCATTGGCTCGATAAGCGACTAATCAGACCAACACAAACAAACTAAAAACAAAAAGCCTCCCGATAACTCAGGAGGCTTTTTTATGAAGTCATATTTGGCTTAGTAAACCAAACTCTTTTCTAAGATAAACTCTGCAATCTGAACAGCATTTGTAGCAGCGCCTTTGCGCAAGTTGTCAGCCACAATCCACATATTCAATGTATTCTCTTGTGATTCATCTCTGCGTATTCTTCCAACAAAAACTTCATCACGATTGTGAGCATTGATTGGCATCGGATAGATGTTGTTTTTCGGATCGTCCTGAACAATAACACCCGGTGTGCTTGATAAAATGGTTTTGATTTCACTCAAGTTGAAATCTTCAGCAAACTCAACGTTCACTGCCTCAGAGTGACCACCAACAGAAGGAATACGAACTGTTGTAGCCGTTACCTTAATGCTATTGTCACTAAGAATTTTGCGTGTTTCGTTCACCATTTTCATTTCTTCCTTGGTATAACCATTGTCAAGGAAAGAATCGATATGAGGCAATACGTTCATATCGATTGGGTGAGGATATACTTTCGGTCCATCAACACCTTTGCGTTCGTTCATCATTTGCGTGACAGCATCCTTACCTGTTCCGGTTACGGACTGGTAAGTAGAAACAACGATACGTTTGATTTTATAACGCTTGTGAAGCGGAGCCAATGCCATTACCATTTGAATGGTTGAGCAATTTGGGTTCGCGATGATCTTATCGTCAATAGTAAGTTGGTTCGCATTGATTTCAGGAACAATTAACTTCTTAGTAGGATCCATTCTCCATGCAGAAGAGTTGTCGATAACAATCGTACCAACGGCTGCAAACTTTGGAGCCCAGTCCAATGATGTTCCACCACCAGCTGAGAAAATTGCTACATCTGGCACAAGCTTTAAACCGTCTTCAATTGTAATAACGGTGTATTCCTTTCCCTTAAAGGTATATTTTCGGCCAGCCGAGCTTGGTGACGCGATCAAATAGAGTTCGTCAAATGGAAAACTTCTCTCCTCAAGTACTTTGAGGATTTCCTGGCCAACAAGTCCTGTGGCGCCTACTACTGCAAGTTTCATTTTTTTGTTAATTTAGATTTGCAAAAGTAATATTTTCCCGTTGTGCCTATGTTTTATATCACAGAAATATGCAGAGTTTGTATTTTGAAATCGTTAGCGCTGAAAATTGTTGCAGTGTTTTTAGTCCTGCTGCTCACCCAACAGTCGTTCGCCCAGTTCACTGATAATTTCTCCGATGGTGATTTTACAGCTAACCCAGGTTGGGTAGGTAATGAAAGTAAATTCATCGTTTCTGCTAATCAACTGAAGTTACAAGCACCTGCTGTTGCAGGCACAGCTTACTTATCAACCATCTCTTCTGCAATTAATGATGCCACTTGGGAATTTTTTGTGAAGATGGAATTCAATCCATCAAGTTCGAATTACACACGTGTTTACCTCGTAAGTGATAGCGCTAATGTTTCGGGTTCGCTCAACGGATATTATGTAATGCTGGGAAACACTGCTGATGAGATTAGTCTTTATCGTCAAACCGGAACAACGCGAACAAAAATTATTGATGGCTTGGATGGACGATTAAATCTTTCAACCACATCAACCAAAGTAAAAGTAACACGGAATGCTTTGGGCAACTGGCAATTGTTTTCAGATGTTGGCCTTACCGGAATATATAATTCAGAAGGTATTGCTATTGATGCTACTCATCCTTCATCCGATTACTTTGGATTGTTTTGCAATTACACAGCCACACGATCTACACTGTTTTATTTCGATGATTTTATCGTTACCGGAAATCCAATTATAGACGCAATACCTCCAACGATTATCTCTCTCAAAATAATTTCATCCGCAGAACTGGAATTAATTTTTTCTGAAAAGATTGAAACAGCCTCTGCAGGAAGAACAGGAAACTATGTAGCATCAAATGATACTGGTAATCCGGCAACGGCAACACTTCAGTCAGATGGGAAAACCATAAGACTTTCTTTTGCTCAGGATTTTCCAAATGGAATTGAAAGTGTACTTACGATTTCAGGCATAAAAGACTTGGCTGGAAATGAAATGATAAATGCATCCAAGACATTTCTGTATTTCGAAAACTTTCCAGTGTCGTATAAGGATGTGATCATCACTGAAATTTTTGCTGATCCATCACCACAAATAAAATTACCAAAGGCGGAATACATTGAAATATTCAATAGAAGTGAACACGCTGTTGATCTAACGAATTGGATTTTTACGGATGGAAGCTCGAATGCCATTTTTTCCTCAAAGATTCTTTTGCCTAATAAGTATTTGATTTTAACATCTTCAACAAACGCATCTGATTTCTCTACGTATGGTGATGTGCTCGGTCTTTCTAATTTTCCAACACTGAATAATGATGGTGATGCCTTGGTCATTCGCAACGCAGTTGGGTTGCTAGTAGATTCAGTAAAGTATTCAGATACCTGGTATCTTGACAGCGATAAAAAAGAAGGTGGATGGTCGCTTGAGCTTATCGATCCAACAAACCCTTGCGGTGAAAAAGAAAATTGGATTGCTTCTGAAAACACAAATGGAGGTACAGCCGGAATACAAAACTCAGTCTTTGCCAACAAGCCTGACCTTACAGGACCAGAACTTATTTCGGTAATTCCTCTTTCACCATCTGTACTGCGTTTGCAATTCAATGAGAAATTAGAAAATGAAATTCCACCAATTTCGAGTTTTGAAATTGATCCGGTTTTAGACATTATTTCTGTTTCATTTGCCAATTCATCTCTAAAAGAAATTACCCTAAATGTTGAAACGATTTTACCTGAGACACTTTACACCATTGTCATTCAGAATGTACGCGACTGTAATCAAAATGTAATTCAACAATATTTCAATACCTATCAATTCGGTCTACCCGAACAACCACAACCAATGGATGTTGTGGTTAACGAAATTCTTTTTAATCCGAGATCAACAGGTAATGACTTTGTTGAGATTGTAAACACTTCTTCCAAGTTTTTCAATATTGCCAATTGGTCTTTATCAAATATCGAAGACGGAGTCTTGTCCAACACAAAAGCAATCACCACAGAAAATCATTTACTGAAACCTGGAGCATACCTTATACTTACAACAGATGGAAATGTATTGAAGGGTGAATATGTAAATGCTCACGAAGAGAGTTTTTTAAATATGACGTCTATACCGTCCTTCAATGATGATGAAGGTTCTGTTGCTTTGACCGATGTCGATGGAAATTTATTGGATAATCTTCAATACACTAAAGCCTGGCATTCTGTTTTTATAAATGATGAAGAAGGCGTATCGCTAGAGCGAGTTTCTTTTACAACACCAACACAAGAATCACAAAACTGGAAATCGGCCAGTTCGGTTGTTGGTTACGCCACACCAGGCTATCTAAACTCAAACGCAAGAGAACAAACTCTTAGTGACGAAGCGGTAACTGTTGAACCAAAATCGTTCGTTCCAATAGATGGTCAACCCAACTTCACCCAAATACAATTTAAGTTCGATCAGGGTGGATACGTAGCCAACCTTAAAATATTTGATTCACAAGCACATCTCATAAAACAACTTGCCAACAGTGAAGTGCTGGGAACTGAAGGCTTCTTTCGTTGGGATGGTGATCGCGATGATGGCAACAAAGCACGTGTTGGTTATTACATGGTGCAGCTTGAAGTATTTAATTCAAATGGAGATGTACAGGTGTTTAGGAAGCCAGTGGTGATTGCCACTCGGTAGGATTAATGTTCTTTGTCAAATAACAAATGAATCGTCAATCCACCACTTGGATTAGAGTTGAATTCAATATTACACGAAATGGACTTAGCCAAGTCCTTCACAATGTGAAAACCAAAACCATTTTTGTTTCCGGTAATTTCTTCCCCGTTGAGAAGTTTATCTCTTTGATCTTCACTTATACCAGGTCCGTTATCCGTTATTGATAGATTGACCTTACCATCAATTTGTTTTTCCACTTTCCAATGAATCAAACTATTTGCAGTTCCGTCTAAAGAGTTAACTGCATTCGCAGTCAGATTCTGCATTATGGTGAAGAGGTAATTCTCATCCGTAGTAATCTTCAGGTTTTCTGAGTCTGCAAAAGACAACTGAATGTTTTCATAGCCTTTAAACGTGGCTTCCAGTTGTTTGAAAATATTACCTATTAGTATCTGTTTCTTAACGGGCTTAAAGTGTACCATTTGTCCTTTGCCCCACAACAATACAGTTTCCATATTCTCCAATAGAGATTCTGCTGATGTAACAATCTTGTGTTGATGAACTGCGGCCTGTTCACCCGTCAACAAATCAGGCGCTTCTTTTTGAAGATGAAGAAAATTAATCAATCGCGCCAAAGGACTTCGTAAATCATGACTCAGTATAGCGAAGAACTTAGCTTTTACTTTGTTTGCTTCATCAAGTTGACGGTTAAGGCGAACTAACTCAGCATTTGTTCTTTTTCGAATTCGATTTTGTCGGTATAAAAGAATTCCGATAATCAAAACAAGGCCAAGCCCCAGCGTTAATCCAATGTTTTGTTTTCGTTGTGCCGAAAGAGCTACCTTATTCAGCTCAATCTCTTTATCGCGCAAAGCCACTTCACGCTGGCCTTCAATGGTAGCAATTTTATTTTTGCTTTCTTGAGAGTAAAGTGAATCGTTGATAGCATGGTATTGGTTGCTGTATTGGTGAGCAAGTTTGAAGTCACCTTTTAACACCTGTACTTTTACCAATTGATTCAAACCCAACGCCAACGCCTCTGTATAATTTAGTTCGGTACATTTTCGTACTTTCTCTTGAAGGTAATATTCAGCCTTTTGAAGAAATACTTTTCGTTGAGCAGCAGATGATCGGGATTGATAGAGGTTAAGATAAAGGACACCCAGCGCTTCTAAATTCATTACGGAGTTCAATGAGTTTGGACTTAGCTCATCAAGTATTTTTCTTGCTTTCAATATACTTGCCAGTGCGGTGTCGTAATTGCTTTCGATCCGGGCGAGATTACTCAAGGCTTCAGCCGATAGTAGTTTAAAGTCGTTTTTTTGGCAAACCTTTAATGCACTTTCAAAAAAACTTTTTGCTCCCAGTGTATCGAACTGCTCTGCCCTAATTTCTCCCAAGGCAATGTATGACTTGAACGAATGAATAGGAGCATTCGCCAGTTCACTGTGAAGTAAGGTGAGTCGTGCATATTTCTCTCCCTTGACCCAATCCTTTTCGCTGCAAAAAGTAGCGGTTAGATTGGTTCCGATCATGGCAATCTTCTCATGGTTATTGATCGCTTCCGCTATTTTCAGGGCATCAAAAAAATAATCTGATGATTTTACAAAATCACCCTGGCGGTAATAAATTCTGCCGAGGTTGGTGAGGTTGTTTATGATGTTCAGCTTCGCGCCAATTTCCCGGTTAATGCGAAGACTTTCTTCCAGATAGGTAATTGCCAGTTGATGATTCCCTGTATCGCTCAATAACAGGCCGATGTTGTTCGTGCCGTTAGCAATTCCTCTCGGCCATTCAATTTTCCGCGCCAAATCAAGTGCCTGATGTGTACATAGAAAAAAACTATCTGGATTAGTCTGATAATAAAGGCGCGCAAGATTTAGAAAAGTCTTTACCTTATTCGAATCCTGTTGGGCCACTGAAAGATTTTGTGCAAGCGAGTCTACCACCTTCTGGTCTTGCGAAAAGGCACTTGTTGCTGTCGTCCAAAATGCAATTGTCAGCAAGCCACAGGCAACACCAAACTTTTTACCCAACATCAAAGTATTGATCATTCGTATGGGTTCAATATTTTACTTAAACTTTCCTGATAGCTACGGCCGATTGGAAGTTCATACTCGCGAACGGCTACATACGAAGTAGTAATCCGTGCTATATATTTTGCCTGAACAGCATAACTTCTGTGAATCCGCACAAAAGATTGAAAAGCATTTTCCTTTAGCAAATTTCCCAACGAAGAAAGCACACAATACTTTTTTGCTTCTGTAACAATGCGGGTATAATCCTTTAGTGCTTCCAGATAAATCACATCATGCAAGTGAATCTTTATTTTCTCGTGCCCTTCTTTAATAACAATGGTATCTCCACCGAGTACATCATCAAGAAGGGCGGCTTTATTTCGAACCACTAAAAAATCTTCCAGACGCTTCATGGCTTTTTCAAATCGATTAGCCTTGATTGGCTTCACCAAAAAATCCAATGCGTCTTTCTCAAAACTTTCTACAGCATAATCCGGGTAAGCGGTTATAAAAATGCAACCCGGGATGTGCATTACTTTTTCACGAAGCTCCAATCCTGAAATGCCCGACATATCAATATCAAGAAACAGAACCTCAGGATGAACAGTCTTCATCCCTTCGATGGCCGCTTCTGCGGAGGCATAAACACCCTCTACTTTTAGAAAAGAGTACTTGCGCACAAACGACAATGTGGTAAGTCTGTCTACCTCATCGTCATCCACAATTATACAGGAAACCGGTGTCTGCATTCTCTAAATAATCAGCTATCAACTCAAACAAAGATAATGAGTCTGAGGAACTCTTGTCGTTGGTCTATTTAAACTGTTGTTAAGCTAGTTTAACTGAATGTGATGATGGGTGATGATAGTTTTGGCAACAATACTTTTTAGCCATGAAATTCTTCAGATCATTCATTGTTTTTGGCTGTGTTATCGGCACTACTCTTTTGACATTAGTGTTCAATTCGTGCAACAATCCGGATGACCCAACCGATAAATCAACCGAACTAAGCGTAATTGAAATCACACCCGATAGCGGATCTAAGAATACGATTGTTAAAATTGTTGGTACAGGGTTCAACCTTGTGCCTTCCAATAATGAGGTTACGCTAAACGGAAAGATGTGCACGGTTACCGATGCTTTTGGAGAAATGCTCACCATTATTATTCCAGCAGGAGCCGGTTCTGGAAAAATCAAAATAGAAACCAATGGCAAGGTAATCTTCACACCTGTGTTTAAATATGAATACACGGAAGTAAATGTGATAACCCTTGCCGGTGGCCTGCCTGGTTTTAAAGATGGCATGGGCACTGAAGCTCAATTCAAAACTCCGATAACAGTAGCCATTGACACCAGCGGAAATATTTATGTAGCCGATCAGGGTAATCAAAAGATCAGAAAAATTTTACCCTCCGGTTTGGTAAGCACATTTGCCGGAAGTGAAAAAGGTTTTGCCGATGGCAGCGCATTGAGTGCAAAGTTCAATCTTCCAACCGGCATTGTTATCGATAAGAATCAGAATATCATTCTGACAGATGCCTTCAATGATAAAATCAGAAAAATTACTCCACAAGGCATTGTAAGCACGATAGCAGGCAGCACTACGGGTTATGCGGATGGTAATCAGGATGCTGCAAAGTTTAATGTTCCGTATGGTATTGCGATCGATCGTAATGGCAACTACATCGTGTCTGATTATCTAAACAACCGTATTCGAAAAATTACTCCGAATGGTGTCGTAACAACTTTAGCAGGCAAAGGAGACTTTCAAAATAATGGAGGTGCGTTTGCTGATGGTGTTGGAACGGAGGCATACTTCTATTATCCCACCGGAGTAGCCATTGATAATGATGACAGGATCTACATCGCTGATCAATTTAATCATAGAATAAGAAGTATCTCTACCTCTACAGAAGTTACCACTATAGGCGGAAGTGGTCCGGTTGGTCAATTCAATAGTGGATTTGCTGATGGTGCAGCTGAAA
The DNA here is from genome assembly GCA_036787535.1 of Chryseolinea sp. Taxonomy (GTDB): domain Bacteria; phylum Bacteroidota; class Bacteroidia; order Cytophagales; family Cyclobacteriaceae; genus Chryseolinea. Next base: position 11,165 of record DAIQPD010000002.1, on the reverse strand, counting down.
CGTCAAGATTTGCTCAGCCAACAGGCATCTGTTTTAATAGAAACGATAGCACAGTGGTAGTTGCTGATGCCGGAAATCATAAAATCCGAATCATAAAAAACGGTGAGGTAAGTACTATAACAGGCGACTTTGGCTATGCGGATGGTGCTAGTAATATTGCCCGCTTTAACGGACCCTCCGGAGTTGCTATTGATCGCGATGGCAATATCATCATCGCTGATTCTCAAAATCATCGCATCAGAAAAATTGTATTTGAATAATAGACTTCAGACCCTCTCTAAATTTTATCCTATGAAATGTTTTATCAAAACGGTGAGCTCATTTGCTTTGATTGTAAGTGCGCTATTTCTATTTCAGTCTTGCAGTAATAATGACGAGCCTAAAAAAGAAGAGCCCGTTACCATAACTGGCATCAGTCCCGAAAGTGGCACAGCAGAAACCATAGTAGTCATCACGGGTTCCGGCTTTAGTAGCACACTTGCAAGCAATCTTATTACATTAAATGATAAAGAGTGTTCTGTAACCGATGCAACCATCACGCAGCTTACCATCAAAATCCCGATAGATGCAGGTAGTGGGAAAATAAAAGTGACGGTTAACGGTAAAGTAGCAGAGAGTAGTTTGTTTACGTACACCGCATCGAGTTCTGGTGGCACTGCATGTCCAGTAGATAATACCTTCGGTACCAACGGTAAAGTATATTCATCGCTAGACTACCACGTTGAATACACAGCAATTGCAATGCGAAGTGATAATAAAATTATGGGTGTAGGTTATAAATCCCCACAAGCATTCGAAGCCAATACAATTTTCGTAACCAGACGTTTAAGCAATGGTGCTTTGGATACTGATTTCAATGGCACAGGAATTCTAAAAACAGGATTTGGATCAATCTATGAATTTTGCTATACCGCTTTACTGGATGCAAATGAAAATATTGTGATTGCTGGCAGCGCCAACGGAAGTTATGCCATTGCCCGGTTTTTGCCGAATGGGCAATTTGATAACAGCTTTAGTGAAGACGGAAAACACATTCTATCCTTTGGAGATGGAATCGGATCATCAATTAAAAAAATACTCTTGCAGCCAGATGGCAAAATAGTAGCAATCGGTGAAGCGTATGGCGGCTCTAGTTTTGAATTTTCCGCAGCACGTTTCAATGCAAACGGAACAGTGGACGCCAGTTTTGGAACAGAAGGAAAAACAGTTATTCCATTTGATAACCTCAATGATTTCGGCCATGATGCCGTGTTACAAGCCGATGGAAAAATTGTCATAGCAGGTAGAACAACCAATACAACAACGGGCGAGTTTGCTGCTGCACTTGTTCGGTTGAATTCAAACGGAACATTGGATACCTCATTTGGCAACAATGGAAAAGTAATTACCCTTAAAAATACTTATGTGTTTGCAGAGGCGGTTGCCTTGGATGCCAATGGAAAAATTGTTGTCACGGGACATTCCGATGGTAGCATGATCGTATTGCGATACAACTCCAATGGCTCACTCGATACCACGTTCGGAAATTCTGGTTATACCATTACCAATTTTGATGGACAAGGAAGTGCTAGAGCGTATGCCATCACTCTTGATAATAACGGTAAAATAATTATTGGTGGTTATGGATATGAGCCCGGGTTCGGTGGTTTGTTTCACTCTGCCATTGCCAGGTTTAATACAAACGGCACGTTGGATAATACCTTCGATAAAGATGGCAAGCTGGTAACGATAATGGGAGGTTACAACAGTGGCATTAACGACCTCCTCTTGCAAAAGGATGGCAAATTGTTATTGGCTGGTTATTCTATGAGGGAGCAGGGCGGCCTTCTAGAATTTGCAATGTTTCGATTGGAGAATTGTAACTAAGTAACATCAAGTATGAAAATCAAATACAGAAAACTCAGCGCAATCACTACTTGTTTTGTAATGCTGATATTAATCAGTTGCTCATCATCTGATGAAATCAATCCCAATAACAATGGCAATCCTTCCGGAGGAACTGAACTGGGCGAAGGCCAGCCCGGCATTGTTAATTCATTCGGCATTACTGCGTGGGACAATTTAAGCAGTGAAGAAAAAAACAGAATCAAAGGATGGAACACCATTTTTATGCATCAGTCGGTTGGTGCTGATCTAGAAGATGGTGCCAACAACAACGAATTCAAATTTGAATATTTCGATCTGAATGAATCACCAAACAAAGGACTTAGCGGAAACGTATTTAGCGAATCGAATGGAAATCCGTTTGAGAAAATAAATGAATTCAAAACCAATGCACTCAAGCACAAGTCCATTATCAAAATTGCCATTTTTAAATTCGGCTATGCCGACATCTCTGGTGAGAATATGGAAGAAGTAAAAGTTGCGTACAAAAAATTGATAGACGATTTACGCATCGAAGTACCGGTATTAAGATTTGTTCACATCACTCCTCCGCTTGTTTACTTAGTAACCGGAGGCGACCAAAATACGGCCAGAACAGAAGTGGGTAATTGGATGAAAGATACTTTTAAAAACAAAGACGTGATCTTTGATTTTCAAGAAGCTGAGTCTGACAACGGAGCCTGTGGCTGGGATGGCATATGGGGTATTTGTAATAAATATCGTTCTACTAATTCGTGTCCCAGCAAAAGTCAAGGTGTTGATGCCGCTGAAGGGCAAGGTCATCTTTGCGAAACTGCTGCTACCAAAATTAGTAAAGCCTTTTTGATGAGTATTTACAACGCTGGTAAGTAACATAAAGATTTATGGGTTTAAATATTATCCCGCCAACAACTTCTTAACCAATTCAGAAATCACTTTTCCATCAGCTTGGCCGGCAAGGGTTTTGGTAGCGGTGCCCATTACCTTACCCATATCCTGAGGACCTTTTGCACCTACCTGCTCTATGATTTTTTTAACGGCAATTTCGATTTCGCCCTCGGAAAGTTGTTTCGGTAAATAACGATTGATGACTTCTAACTGAAGAAGTTCTTTCTCCGCTAAATCGGTCCGCCCTTGCTTTTGGAAGATCTCAGCCGATTCCTTTCTCTGCTTTGCGGCCTTCATTAACAATTTATTCTCAGTATCGCTTGACACCTCTGCAACAGTTCCTTTCTCTGTTTCTGCCAAAAGAATGAGTGATTTGATGCTTCGAAGTGCCTCCAGTTCCTCTTTCTTTCGTGCCAACATCGCATTTTTAATGTCAGTATCAATTTGTTGTTTTAAGCTCATGGTGTTTTTCTTTAACGTTGCATTCAGAAACCAAATGAAGTGTCAATCAGTTAAACTATAAACTAATCAAATAAAGCGTGACACGTCTTAGCGTCAATATTAATAAAATTGCCACACTCCGAAATGCACGTGGTGGAAATAATCCGGATGTGATTAAAATGGCTCTTGATTGCGAACGTTTTGGTGCGCAGGGTATAACAGTACATCCCCGCCCGGACGAGCGTCATATTCGATATGATGATGTCATTCAACTAAAGAAGGTAGTGACAACCGAGTTCAATATTGAAGGTTATCCTGACGAACGCTACTTGAAATTAATTCGTGAAGTAAAACCTGAGCAGGCCACGCTTGTTCCCGATGCTCCTGATGCCATTACCTCTAATGCTGGCTGGGACATTATAAAAAATGCTTCGCTGCTAACAGATATCATTGCGGAGTTAAAAGAAAGCAAAGTGCGTGTGTCTTTGTTTGTAGATCCTTCACCACGCATGATTGAAGCTGCTGCGAAACTTGGTGCAGATCGAATCGAACTTTATACTGAGCCCTTTGCATCTGAATTTTCAGTTGATAAAAGCATTGCGATAAAGCCTTACATGGAAAGTGCGAAAGTTGCGCACCAATTGGGTATGGGTATTAATGCCGGCCACGATCTTGATTTGCGCAACTTAAAATTTTTAAAGGACAACCTCGTCCATCTGGATGAAGTTTCAATTGGCCATGCACTGATCTGTGATGCACTCTACTATGGGTTAGAGAACACAATTCAGCTATATCTGCGCCAGCTCCAATAATGTTTGAGCTTGCTGTTTTTATTCAGATGAGGTGGTATCTTTGAACATAAACAATTGTCATGAACCTGAAAAAGAGATTTAGCGATAGCGATCTGCTCCGCATTAAAGCAGCCGTGAAAGATGCGGAGAATACTATTTCGGGAGAAATTGTCCCGGTTATAGTGGAGCGCAGTGGTCAATACTCCATTGCCAATTACAAAAGTGGAATTCTTGCGGCAGCGATTACCTTCTTTATTATGGTACTTGTTGATCGGTATATACTTTCAGATGTAGAGAATACATTGCTATACGATCCTGTTTTTATTTTCTTCATTGCTACTGTGGGCGGGATGATTGGTGCTTTACTTCCAAATTTGCTTCCAACGTTCAAAAGAGCATTGCTTAGTCGTGAGCATTTAGACAGCGCAACGCGAAAACGTGCCGAGTGTTCATTTCTTGAAGAAGAAGTTTTCAATACGAAACAACGTACCGGGATCATGATTTTCATTTCCTTCTTCGAAAAAGAAGTAATGGTGATAGCCGATAAAGGTATTAGCAAAGTAGTAGACCAAAAGATCTGGGACAAAATGGTTGCTGATCTGCTTAGCATGATTCGCGAGGGAAAAATGGTTGAAGGTCTTGAAGCGTCAATAAAAAAGTGTGGCGAGATATTGTTGGAAAATGGCTTTGTAAAAGCCGATGATGATATTAATGAATTAACAGACGACTTGAGGATAGAGTAATGCACATACAAAAACAGTTTCTTTCGAAAATCAACATGATATTACGCCTCCTGATTTTATTCTTAACAATAGGTATTTCGGCTCAGGCTCAACTTGCTATACCCGAACATGCAGGACAATGGGTTCACGATGAAGCCCATGTTTTGTCGGCTGCGACCGTTTCACAAATCGAAGCGGCTTTAAAGTACGAACGCGACTCAACATCAAATCAAATTGCATTGCTGATCCTGCCTTCACTTGAAGGTGAACCTATTGAAGAATTTTCCTTGCGTGTTGCAGAAAAATGGAAAATAGGACAGAAGAAAAAAGATAATGGTGTGTTGATGCTGATTGCGATCAACGATAAGAAAATGCGCATCGAAACCGGATATGGTTTAGAGGGTGTTTTAACCGATGCACTTTCGAGTAGAATTAATAGAAATGAAATGGCACCTTACTTTCGTCAGGGGGATTTTGATAGTGGTGTGAAGGCGGGAGTTATTGCTGTTATACAAGCTATAAAAGGTGAGTATGTAAACGATGAACCTGTACAACAAACACGAAGAAGATCAAAGAAGAGTTCTCCATGGTTTACGCTTTTAATTATTATCGTCATTGCCATTATTTCCTCACGTAATAGAAAAGGTGGAGGAGGAGGTTCTGGAGGTTATTGGACCGCGGCAGCAGCGGGCAGTTTGTTGGGAAGAGGATTTGGCGGCAGCTCCGGTTCATGGGGTGGCGGAGGCGGTGGTGACTTTGGTGGTGGCGGAGGATTTGGCGGAGGTGGCTCCAGCGATTCGTGGTAGCATTACGTACAAAGACAAATGACCTTATCGTTTATTAAAATCACCATACAACTTTTGTTGATAGGCTTTGCTTAACTCTTCATCGGGCAGCGTTGTGTTTTCCTTTTTGATGAATTGTTTTCCAATGTTATCATACACTAGAAACTTATCGGGTAATACAAATCCATAACCGTCAGTAAAGTAAAATACAGCATGCTCTTTAAGGTTAGCATTAAAGAGATCATTGCTGAAAACAAAGGCTTCATCTGCTTTAGCAATCTGCGCCAATAAGGTATTTGCAATATCGGTTTGATTGCCGATGGTGTGTATCACAGAATCTTTTGAAAGCGCTCCACCCAACATTAAGAAAGGAATATGAAATCGTTCTTTTGATTGAAGTGGTTTATCACCTGGATAGGGATGCCCATGATCAGCTGTTATCAAAACGAGAGTGTTCTTCCAATCCTCTTTTGATTTTAGTACATCAATAAAAGCCCCCAGACAGCTGTCTGTGTAATGGAATGAATTAAGAAATTGATTTACCCTACTTGTGTTTGGCAGCAGTGGCTTCATTGGCACATCGAAAGGCTCATGACTGCTTTGTGTGAGAATTACCTTAAAGTATGGAGCATGCGCTGTATCTATTTCTTGTAACGCGCGCTTTAGCATGAAACCATCGTGAACTCCCCACTTGGAAGTATTGAGCTTGCTATCAAAATCATCGGTGTCAGTTATGTTTCCAAAGCCGGATGCTGTGAGAAAGGAACGAAAGTTTGCAAAGTCAGCATCGCCACCGTAGGTAAAAGATGTTTTGTAACCCAAGGCCATCATGCTTCTGTTCAAGAAGGGTAAGTGCTGACTTTTCTGTGGATATTTAATGATGGAAGAATTCGGTTGAGCAGGATATCCACTCAGGATGCTTACGATTCCTTTATCGGTTCGATCACCACTGGAGTAAAAATTGTCGAAGAGAATGCCCTCACTACAAAGTGAATTGAACCTCGGACAAATATCAGGTACGCCACCTAAGGGTTCTACAACATCAGCAGTAAAACTTTCAACGATGATAAGAATGACATTCGGCTTCGGTGTGTTGAGAATACTGAAACCAGAATCTTGCTTTGGATGGAGTTCATTAAAATATTTTTCAGTTAATGATTTGTCGAAAAAGTTTTCCGGATATTCAATGTGAGATGTTCGGCTGAGGCTCTTAAAAAAATTCCACACCACATTAATGGCAGCATGGTTAGCGTACATTTTTGTTTTGTGAAAATAGACAAAGCCCGTGTTCATGGGCGCTACGCTTACGCTTCCCCGAATAAAGAGAAACATCAATACGGTAACAGGTAATAAAATGAAAGCCACTTTTTTTTCAGTGGCGCGTAGATTTTTCAACTGAGGCGTGATCAGTTTGAAGTACAACCAACTCAACAAGACGAAAAGAATAATTCCAATCACCAATGTTTTAGTAGCGACCCAAACATCAATACTGCCAATGGCTTCCGACCCCATATAAAACAACGGTGTGGTATTCATGCGAAAACCCCAATGCCGGTAAAGCTCCATGTCGATGATAACAATGACCACACAGGTTACGAGAAACAAGAGCGTGAACGAGTTTATACAAAAGACAATCCAGCGACCAGGAACAAAAACAGAAAGCGTAAGAAGCAAACCCGTTAGTGCCATTGCATAGCCGGTCATGCTCAAATCCATTTTCAAACCATGCATCAAGGATAAGGTAATTTCCCCCGCAGAAAGGGATGAGCTCAAATCATAATTGTACACCAAAAAACAAATGCGCCCAACCGACATCACCAGCATCCAAAAGCCAAAAAGTTTTGCAAACAAAAGAAGCCGATCGCGCATGAGATAAAAATGTAGGAGTAAAGATAGTATCACAGAATCTGAAAACAATTCTTTCAACATTGACAAACTCTAATCAAAGGCCTATCTTTCCTTTGCAATATGGAGTTGATTAAAATGAAAACAATAGATTTTAAAACTTCCAATTACTTTTCGGAAACCATATTCATCATTGGAGTCATCTTTTCCTTAACCGGTATTTTTGTTCTGTTTGCAAATATCATAATCGGGTTGGGGCTGCTTTTTTCAAGCGTTGTAATCTTTACTACGCACTATCGCTTATCAATAGATTACGAAAAGAAAGTATTTCACGATTACCTATGGATACTCGGAATGAAGAGCGGAGAGAAAGGAAATTTTGAAGAAGTAGAGTATTTGTTTATTAAGAAAAACAGAGTGAGCCAAACCATGAGCGTTAAGGTAGCAAGTGCAACAGTTCGGAAGGAAGTATACGATGGCTACCTCCGGTTTTCTGAAACAGAGAAGATTCACCTGTTAACCAAAGACAACAAAAAGAATGTTGTTAAAAAACTTCGGGAAATATCTTCGATGCTGAAGGTTAGAATAATTGATTATTCAGAAGGTGAGCCAAAAGAAATTTGATTTCATTTACTAGAACCTTTTTCTTTTCACGATTTCAGCGAAGCATCCAATCGATCTGTCACAAAATTTCGTTCGTATTCAGACAAAGAAGATGTTCGCGCTTTCGTTTCTGCATTAATCCGCGCAAGCTCTTCTGTTTCCCTACTGGAATAGGCATGCTCCTCAATTTTCAAAAGATTATCGTAAGGTCCTTTGGAAGAAATTAATTTTACAAAGACGGGTGCAGTTTCGAGTGCGATAAACAAAAGAATAATAAACCAATGTGCCCAGGCAATAGCACTGCTTTGTTGGGTTAGCCGATCGATGGCTTCAATGCGCGCGGCCAAACCATTTACCTTGCTTTTTTCCAATGATGTTAATTCACTTGTCATGATGGAGTCATTTTTTGAAATCCGTTCTTCTATGTTTTTGATGCGCGCTTGATTTAAAAGGATGAGTTGACTCAATTCGGATTGCGCCACATCGGCATCCGCTTTTTTTACTTTATAAATTGGTCCTAGGTTTTTGTGTTTGCTTCCACCGGTACCATCGGCTTCTTGTTGGGCGATACGAAACAGTTCATCACGTTTTGTACTTTTTGCAGCGACTTCCGATTTTAAGATTTCAACTTCTGCTTTTAAACTATCACTCAAAGGAATGAAACGTAGCTTTAATTCAGCTTCCTGCTTTGCATAAGCCTGTTGCTCCATTACAATAAGTTCGGGCTCAATTTCTTTTTCAAAGATTTTTAGCTCAAGTGGTTTGGCAATGACAATAGAGATTAGAATAGCCAACAGAATACGCGGAGACGCCATTAACAATTCGCGGCCAGCTTTTCCTTGCTTGCGCATGCTGGAAACAATGTAGCGATCAAGATTAAAAATCAGGAGCCCCCAAAGAATCCCAAATCCGATCGCTAACCAAATAGTATCGAAAATGGTGTAGAGGGCATAGCCTCCGGAAAGCGCAGCAAACAATCCTGTAAAGAAAATGGTAGCGCCAATACCGGTGTACTTACTGGTTTCGGTAGGGCACTTTTCAAGTAGAGCCATGTCTGATCCGGAACACATCCAGAAGAAGGAAGTTATTTTCTGCATGCTCGTTTTAACGCCTTAAGGATTTTGATATTGTTTTCTAGCGTCAACATGGATGCCACCTTGCAAAACCCACTTCTGGCTTGAATATCAATACTTATTTAAAAGACATTGTGCAGTTATGAACAGGCCAGTGTTCATCCATAGTGAAAAGCTTTACATTCTTATGTGATTTAGATAGGATTACACATCTACTCACCATGAGCAACGCTCGCGCATTTAAAAAATCAAATTTCTGCTCATAGCCATATAAGAAACCTTTATAATTCAACTTTCAATCCTATTTTTGACCCTTCTTTAAAACACCTTGTCATGAAATGGCGAAACGCAAAATTTACCTGTTTTCGTAATCTGCGACCAGCCATTCCATATGACCTTAGAAATGAAAATTATTAACATATGAAACGCGATAAAGCCATCTTCGACCTTATTGAAAAAGAAAAAGAACGCCAGGAAAACGGCATCGAACTAATTGCTTCCGAGAACTTCACCTCCTTACAGGTAATGAAGGCTCAGGGAACAGTGCTTACCAACAAGTATGCTGAGGGTCTTCCGGGAAAACGCTATTATGGAGGTTGCGAAGTGGTAGATGAAATTGAACAACTGGCTATCGATCGGGCAAAGGAGCTTTTTGGAGCAGAATGGGCTAACGTACAACCGCACTCAGGAGCTCAGGCGAACGCAGCAGTAATGTTGGCGTGCTTAAAACCAGGTGATAAGATTTTAGGGTTTGATCTTTCGCATGGCGGACATTTAACCCACGGTTCACCCGTAAATTTCTCTGGTAAACTATACCAGCCTTCTTTCTATGGTGTTGAAAAAGAAACAGGCACAATCGATTTTGATAAGGTAATAGAAACAGCTCAGCGCGAAAAACCAAAGATGATTATCTGTGGTGCATCTGCATACAGTCGCGATTGGGATTATAAAAAACTAAGAGCAGCAGCAGATAGTGTTGGCGCGTTATTACTGGCAGATATTTCTCACCCTGCAGGTTTAATTGCCCGCGGATTGCTGGCTGATCCAATGGAGCATTGTCATATTGTAACGACCACAACCCATAAAACACTTCGTGGCCCGCGTGGAGGGATGATAATGGTGGGCAAGAACTTCGATAATCCATGGGGATTAACAACACCAAAAGGTGAGCTTCGAAAAATTACTTCGCTTTTAGACTCAGGTGTTTTTCCAGGCACTCAGGGTGGACCACTTGAACATGTTATTGCTGCTAAGGCAGTTTCTTTTCAGGAAGCTCTGTCGGAAGAATATATGGAATACATTATTCAGGTTTCGAAGAATGCAAAAGCCATGGCACAAGCATTTTTAGAAAGAGGCTATAAAATTATTTCGGGAGGTACTGACAATCATTTAATGTTGATTGATCTTCGTTCTAAAAAATTAACAGGTAAGCAGGCAGAAGAAGGATTGATTCAGGCTGACATCACCATCAACAAAAACATGGTGCCGTTTGATACTCAATCTCCGTTTGTTACATCGGGTATGCGCGTAGGAACAGCAGCTGTAACAACACGTGGCTTCAAAGAAAAAGATGTTGTAAAGGTGGTTGAGTTAATTGATGAGGCACTCCAAAAACCGGAAGACAACAAACATTTGAAAGCAGTAAAGAAAAAGGTAAATCGTTTGATGACGAAGTTTCCTTTGTATTAGAATCAACAAGAGTGGACAACACAAGATCCACTGAAGATAAACCGAACGAAAGATGCCATTAGATCAGGATCGAATAGAAGAAGATACAGAAAAGAAGGGCGAAGGAGAAATGAGCTTCCTCGATCATCTCGAAGAATTACGATGGCATATTATCCGTTCCATTATTGCCTTGGTGGTTTTTACTATCGTTGCTTTCATTGAAGTTAAATGGATCTTTAGCAACATTATTCTGGCACCTGCTAAATCAGACTTCTTTACCTGGACGGTACTATGTAAAATAGGTAACAAGTTTGATAAACCAGATTTATGTATTACTGACATACCGCTTGAACTGCAAAGTCGTTTTATGACAGGTCAGTTTACAATCACCATTATTGCAGCATTGGTTATTGGTTTAATTTTATCGTTCCCGTATATCGTTTGGGAAATATGGCGATTCATTAAACCCGGGCTTCATAAAAAAGA
>DAIQPD010000037.1:4717-28975 GCA_036787535.1 Chryseolinea sp. | reverse complement strand
GATCTGAAAAATCCATGAAGTTGTTTGATGCAATATCAGGATAATCTGAGAAAAAAATCATCCTTATGTTTCATTCAGATCATTAACTTTGATTAATAAACACAAACGAGATGAAAGGTATTGGGTATGGTCTGGTCTTTCTGCTTCTTATTTTCCATATTTCTTCAGAAGCCCAGATACTAAAAGATTTAAAAAATTCTGCTGTTAATAAAGCCAAGGGTTTAAATACAAAAGAAAATCGTGATAAGGCTTTGGGTAATGCTTTTAAAGAAATTGATAAGGCACGCGCAGCATTTGATTCAACTGATTTTGATTATGCTATTCTGTTAAGCGATAATTCAGGGTTCTTCGATATTAAAGAGAAAGGAGAAATTAGTGCTCAAGCAACGTCCATTGTAAATGTTGGATCATCGATTTACAAGAATGCCGATTTCACGGATGAAGACCGTGCGCGTGGTAGTCTACAGTTAGGCGAATTATTATACGCCAATCAAAAATTCTCGATGGCCGAGAAAAAATACATTAGTGCAAAGAAAGCGTTTGAACAAGCCAGTCTTACAGATGACCTTGATTATATCAAAACCATTTCGAATGAAGGGTTGCTTTACGCCACAATGGGTAGGTTTACACAGGCAGAAGAATTTACAGCGAAGGCACTCGAACTTCGTAAAGCAAAATTTGGTGAAGAAAGCATTGGTCTTGCTGCATCCCTAAACAATTACGGTGTGCTGAAATATAATCTTGCGCAATACAATGAAGCGGAGAAAGATTTTGAATCGACACTTGCTATCATGCGCAATAATGCTTTGCAACAGGCCATGCCTTATGCTATCGTTCTGAATAATGAAGCTATGCTTTTTCAAACTATTGGTCGGTATGATGAGGCCGAGAAAATATTAAAAGAAGCCATTGCTGTGGCTGAAAAATTACAAAGTTCAAAATCAAACAATCATTTGAAGTTTTTGAGCAACCTGGCATTGCTCTATAAGCAAGAAGGGAAATATTCGGAGGCCGAAACAATCTACCTTGGCATGGAAAAACGATTAGGTAAAAACAATCCGGATTACGCCAGTATGTTAAATAACCAGGCTGCGCTTTACAGGATGATGGGAAAAGAAGATAAAGTGGAAGAGTTGCTAAAACGGTCAGCTGGTATTTACAAGTCAAATTTTAATGAAGATCATCCTGCCTATGCTAAATCGGTGAGCGATCTTGGAAATTTCTACCGTTACAAAGCGCGTTATGCAGAGGCCGAACCATTATTAGATAAAGCATTGATGGTTCGCGAAACAACGCTAGGGAAAAATCATCCTGTCTATGTACAATCGCAGGAAGATCTTGCTATTCTTCACTGGAAGAAAAAGGCATTTAGCACCGCAGAGGCTCTATACCGACAGGTAATGAATAAGTCACTTGATTTTATCACCAATTACTTTCCGCCCATGAGCGAGGCAGAGAAAACAAAATACTGGGATGTGCTCTCACCTCGTTTTCAACGATTTTACAATTTCGCAATGGAGGCCAGCATAGAGAATCAATACATCGTTCAGGATTTATATGATTATCAGGTTGCCACAAAAGCGTTGTTGCTAAACTCAACGAATAAGGTAAAACAAAGTATTGCTGCCAGTAAAGATGTACAGCTTATTAAAGACTACGCTCTCTGGCTTGATCAAAAAGAAACGTTGGCACGCCTCTATGCTTACACGAAAGGTGAATTAAAAGAACAAAAAATCAACATCGACTCGTTAGAACGTTCCACAAACAACATGGAGAAAAAATTATCTGAACGCTCTGTTGATTTTTCGGCTGGATATTCAGCCAAAAAAATATCATACACCCAAATTAAAAATTTACTTATAGAATCAGAAGCTGTCGTTGAAATTATTCGAATGCATAAGTACGATCAGGATTTCACAAAAGATTCCCAATACCTTGCCATGGTACTCACAAAAGGTAATGAGATACCTAAACTTGTTGTACTTGACAATGGACTTCAACTGGAAACACGCTATTCAAAATTCTATCGCAATGCCATTCAACAAAAGATAACAGACGAATATTCCTACGATCAGTACTGGGCACGAATTGAACCTGAACTAAAAGGAAAGAAGATCATATACATTTCACCGGATGGTGTGTATAACCAAATCAATTTAAACACTCTTAAGAAACCTGAAGCGGACTACGTAATTAATCGATACGATCTAATAATCCTTGGCAACTCAAAAGATTTAATTGCATTGAAAACTAAAAAGAAAGTAGCGCCCAAAAAGAATGTAATGCTTCTCGGTTTTCCAGATTATGGTCAGGGAAATGTTTCGCCTCTACCCGGAACAAAGGTTGAAGTTGACGGAATTGCCAAACTATTAAAAGCCTCCGGTTATCAAGTAACACAATACATGCAGAAGACTGCAACTGAAGCGAATCTAAAATCTATTAAAGCACCAGCGTTGGTTCACATCGCAACGCACGGATATTTTTTACCGGATACAGAGGACAAGACTTCAGCATATGGAATTAATGTGGAGAATGCTAACAACAATCCCTTGTTACGATCTGGAATATTATTGGCTGGAGCAGCAAGCACGGTTAGTGGAAAGCGTACACCAAATTTAGAAAGCAATGACAATGGAATTCTTACAGCATATGAAGCCATGAATTTAAACCTGGAGGGCACAGATCTAATTGTCCTTAGCGCCTGTGAAACGGGGCTTGGAGACATTAAAGCAGGTGAAGGAGTCTACGGTTTGCAACGTGCCTTTTTAGTAGCGGGCGCTGATGCAATGATCATGAGTTTATGGAAAGTAGATGACGCGGCAACGCAACAACTCATGACCAGTTTTTATACGAATTGGATTAAACTGGGGAATAAACAAAAAGCATTTAAGCAGGCTCAACTCCAGTTAATAACAAAATATAAAAATCCTTACTTTTGGGGTGCGTTTGTAATGATGGGGATGTGAAAGTGACACATTTACAAATCCATTTACTTTAGAGAGATTCGATGAGGCCTACTTCTTCATTGGAAAAACAATATGAAAGGTAGTCCCTTCATTTACCTCACTTTCAATATCTATTGTTCCATTCAATGCTTCAACCTGAGTCTTTACAAGAAATAAACCAATACCCTTTCCTTCAACATGATCGTGGAATCGTTGGTACATGGAAAAGACCTTCTCGCGCATTCGGGATAAGTCAATTCCAAGTCCGTTGTCTTTTATCAGAAGATTTAATGTATCATTCTTGCTGAACGACTCTACCTTTATTTCCACAACCCGATCCCGATGTCTGTACTTAATTGCATTACTAATTAAATTGTATAAAATACTTTCAATGTAAGCGGGAATGGCATAACATTCATTTACCTGAAGATGAATTTCAAGTATTGCATTTGATTCCTGAATCTTATCCTTCAAAATACTCTTTACTTTTTCCAAACGATCATCAAGGTAAACCAATTCGAAAGAATGGTTTACACCTTTTCGAATATCCAGTATTGAATTCAAATCATGTATGATGGTATCTAAATCAAGAGCAGAGTGCTCTATTTTATCAACAACAACTTTATCACGGGGCATTTCAAAATGATTGCTGTTGATAATGTTTGTAAGTCCCAGTATCCTTGCTACAGGCGATCGGAGATTGTGTGCAATAATGTACCCGAATTGTTCGAGTTGATTATTCTGACGGATCAGTTCTGTATTCGTATTGGTCAATTCTCGAGTTCTTTCATTCACAACTTTTTCGAGGTTGTCATTCGAAGAGGAAAGAAAGATGTTGGTTTTTCTTTTTTGATGGAAATTCAAGTATAGGATAATCAACAAAATTACTAACGAAAGGATGGTCACTATTGATCCCATGGTAACGGATCGTTGCTCATTAATTCGGGCATCCTTTAATTCAGCATCTTTTCTTAAGATCTCATTCTCGCTCTGCACTCTTTCCGTCTCGTAGTTAATCTTTAAGTTTGCAATGAATTTGACATTATCATCACTGAAAATACTATCCTGATAAAGATTAAACTGCTTATAGTAATAGAGCGCGTTCTTATAATCGTTTTGCGCCTCATAAACTTCATACAAAATACCGTAAGCTTCTTTCGATTTATCGCGATAGGCATTCCGCTTCGAAATTCCCAAGCTTTTTAGTATTACTTCAGTGGCCTTTTGATATTTTTTTTGCTTAAGATAAATTCTCGCTAATCCATTTAGTGTAAAGGTCATCCCAAACTCGCTTCTTCTATCTTCGGGTAAATTCATCGACAACGCATAATACATCTGTGCATCATCATACTTTTGTTCAAGGAAATAAACTTCTGCCAAATTATTGTATATGTACGAAATGGTGTACTCGCCCTGTGGAAACTCCAACTCACGTTTTAGTGCTTCGCTAATCCAATGCCGGGCACTGTCGTACCGCCCCATTTTGGCAAATGAACGCCCGATAAAGTTCATAGTACTCGAAAGATTTACGGCATTAATTTCTTTTCCAAGTTTATATGCCATGTTCAAGTTTCTATGCGCTTCTGGAAAATTTTCAATACTAGAATAAATGTTTCCGAGCGAAGAATAGGAGTCCAGGATCTCGAAGGTATCTTTTTTTATTTCAGCGTATCGAAGATTTTCCACTGTGTACTCTATGGCCATTGTGAAATTGCCCAGCCTTCTATGTACACGTCTTAAAATGTTATAGGTAAGATTAAGTTCTTCATCATCTTGATGCAGGTGAGCAATAGTAAGCGCGTCCTGGCCATACTGAAGTGATTTTTTTAAATCGATGTTGTAATAATGGTTAGCGAGTTGGATTAAAGTTGAGAACTGTGAAGCACTGTCTTTGTTTCCTGACAAAACACGCTCAAGGCTATCCACTGCCAACTGATCACTTTGCTGCGCCAATCCTGCAAAGGAAAAAAATAAGAGCCCGAAAATAATACCCACACTTCTCACCTTCGTTTCAATTATTTTCTAAAAGAATTTTCAATCTTTGAATTTGTTGTTGGTTCGTTTCTGAATTTATATTCTCAATAATGCCGTATTTCTCGCGCTTTGTCAATCGCCAACTCAACGATGCCCGAGCGCTGTTCTGTCGAATGCTATCCATCTTCTGCAAAATCGAAACATAGCCTTCGGCCTGATATTGAATATCTACTCGATCAATATTTCCTTTAAACCAGGATTTAGCATGGCCAATAAGCATGTCACTCGTGATATCCTGAAAGTTTTCAAAATTATTATAGACACTGCTAATGGGTTGTGTAATGTTATCCATAATAGTTTGCTCAGTCTTCGGTGTTATTGTTGCTAACTTGGGTGAATCCCGAATCGAAAGAAAAACAATGCCATCTGTATTTTCTGCAATCCAGTCTTTATAAGCATACACAAAACGCACTGCATCTGAAAGACCAAAATTATCAGAGATACCTGCATCCATAATTTGAATAGGAGGCTGCGTTGGTAAGGTTGTGTTGGGTGTAATGTAGGGAAAGGTAGCACTCATACGAAGTGCCGACAGAAACCTCAAATTACCTCCCTGGTGTTCTCCAAAAAGTCGTTGAAAATCAACGCCACTAAATTTCGTCTGACCATAGGATGGAAATTCTAAAATTTCATAATTCATAAATGAAACTGGTCTTGCAGCGATGTAAAGTTTTCTTCCATCGTTAACAACGGTTGGAGTCAGAATTATCATAGGTATGCTGCCACTAAGCTCTGCACTATCGTAAGCACGAATAGGTTTATCGAGCAATCCTTCTGTAATTATATTCAACTGATCTTCAAAGGTGTAACTCCTGTCGCGATAATAATAAAGACCATTGTACTCATACTTAGTAAAGCCAACAAAAATATCGTTTGCCAGTAAACTAAATATGAGTGGATTCAAATTGTCAGTGGATATTTTATCTCGATGAACAGAAGCATATGGATTAACTTTTGGGTCACTAAGACTTTGCAGCTTCAATTCGCGATAATAACTGGCGCCAATCAATCCACCAGAGGCACCTGTAATTAATACACTGCTTTCAAAAAGTTTGTTGCTCGTTAGACTATCAGCAGTCTGTAAGGCCGTGAGTGTCCATAACGAAGCCCTTTTACCTCCTCCACTTGCACACAAAAAAACTATTTTAGGTTTTCTATCCGCTGGAAATTTTTTTCTCCAGTTCTCTAACATCACCAATGTAGCGCGCTTGTCATATTGAATAGCTGCACTATCATTCAGCAACTGAAAATTTTTAACAGAATAATCTGCTGGTGGTTGAAGGTAGTCCAACCCAAACGCCTCGTATGGTCTGGATAAATAATCCTTCCCAACCATATAGTTGACAATTAAAAAAAGAATAAGCGCAATGGTCGCTGACCATTCGCCAAACCAATATGAGAATGCCCCAGACAACATTACAAATACAGTGAGAAAGATGACACAACTTGATGCCGCTGGAAGTTGAAACGCTGGATAGTCTTTAAAAATACCGAGCACCAAAAGTGCAGCAAAAATGAAAAGTTCGATGATTACTAAATTAAAATGATTCTGATCGAATACTTTCAAAATCATTTCTTTATCATAGAAACTATTGTCTTCTATTTTCTTAACCTTAAAATCATAATCAATGTAATTATCAACATGCACCTGGTGCTTTCGGGCAATATCTAATTTAGACATGGCACTGGCTCTGGTAACTTTTACTTTTTCTTTAATTTTTTCATCAATCCGGCAGATAACGTATTTAAAAATATCCTTGTTGGTTAGCCAGAAATAGATGAAGAAGATAAGGGTCATGAAAACAAACCCACAAAACAGGCCAAACAAATTCCAGCGCAAAGCCGATCCTGTAGTGTATTGATTGTTTACCTGAAACCCGACTATCTGATACACATATGTTATTAGGTATGCAAGCGGAATAATACTGTTATTAACCACAAACTTGGTAAACGGTCTGGATAGCGCGCCAATAAAAGAGAACCGATGTCCATCAGTAATGTAAGAGGTTATATGAAATGCCACAATAAATCCCGCTGTAACAGCACCCATGATGAAGAAACTTGTAAAGTTTACTTCGTTCATATACTCCGGATCCAGAAAGAGATATGGAATGCCCAGATACTTACCAAAATTACCTGTAATCATCGCAAACAAAATGATCCAACAAAGCATGAGGACATGGTTGCGCCTGAAGTTGTTAATCAACAGTTGAACCGGGAAAGAATAGAATATATTGGGTGCTAATAAGTAGAGTTTTCGCATATAGAGAATTACATGAAGGTAATAAATATTCGTGTATGATTTACGCAGTAGGAGGTGCGATTTATCAGCTTAACTCAAAAAAAAATCGTAAATCGTAATGCATAAAGTAAAGTCGTTTGACCAAACCATTTAACATCTATCGCTCTTCTGCCGGCTCGGGTAAAACCAGAACCCTTGCCAAAGAGTATCTCAAACTAGCGCTTCGGTACCCGGAATATTATCGGTTCATTTTGGCGATGACCTTCACCAACAAGAGTACACAAGAGATGAAAGATCGCATCATCTTTTATCTCAATGATTTTTCTGAAGGCAAAAGCGAAGATTTATCAAACGAGATTCTTGCCGAATATGAAGCAGAAGGTTTTCCATTCGGTGCGGCATTAATGAAGAAAAGAAGCAAAGAAGTTCTTTCACTCATTCTTCATCACTATTCACAATTTTCTATCAGCACTATTGATGCATTTTTTCAACGCATCATTCGTTCATTCACACGCGAGACCGGGTTACTTGGAAATTTCCGATTAGAGATTGACAATACATTGGTGTTGGAAGAAGTGATCGACTTGTTGATGGAAGAGCTGACTGACAATAAAGAACTTCGAGGATGGGTAATGGATTTTTCATTGGATCGGTTAGAAGAAGGTCAGGATTGGGATGTGCGATCCGCGCTGCTTAACTTCTCGAACGAGATTTTTAAAGAGGAATTTAAGGCCATTGAAGATGATGTGTTAGCGGTAACCAGCAATCGTACTTTCTTCAAAGACTTTAAACAACAACTTCAACTGGCGGTAAATTCTGCAAAGAAGAGAATTGGAGCAGACGCTAAAAGACTATTAGATGAATTTCACGCACAGCAATTAGCGGTGTCTGATTTTTATTATGGAACAAACGGCAGCATCTACGTTTATGTAACCAATTTATCAGATGGGAAAATTGCATTACCTGGTGCATGGGTTCGAAAAGGATTAGACGATACCGACAAATGGGCCGGAGCTAAAGCCGATAAAAAATTAATCCGATCACTTGCTGAACAAGGCTGGCATGCACAACTCACCAGTATCGTTCAATACATTGAAGAACATCTTGAAGCTTACCACTCAGCTGAGCAAGCACTGAAAAATCTATACTCATTTGGTTTGCTTTCTGATATTTCAAGGACATTAAGAAAATACCTTTCCGATAACAACATGATGTTACTATCGGATGCTCCACGTTTTCTAAATAAACTAATGGACGAACAAGAAGCTTCGTTCATATATGAAAAGGTGGGTTCATTCTATCGTCATTTTCTGGTGGATGAATTTCAGGATACTTCCGATTTTCAATGGAGGAATATTTTGCCGCTAATCCGAAATGGCGTATCCCAAAATTACAAGAGTCTGATTGTTGGTGATATTAAACAATCCATTTACCGTTGGCGTGGTGGCGATTTAAATATTCTCCAGGAAAAAGTAAAAAGTGATGTGGGCGAATTAATGATGGATACCTTTCCATTGGATACAAACTATCGTAGTGCAGAAAATTTAGTAAACTTCAATAATGCGATATTTTCCACAGCCTCAAAAATAATTTCATCCGCAATTGGAACATCTTTTCCACAACAGGTTTACGAAGATGTGGCACAGAAGAATTTTAAATTCAAAGACAAGGGGTACATTAAAATTGATTTTCTATCTGCTGATATTTCAATACAAGACGTGAATGACGAAACAATGAAGTTTGCTGAACTTTCATTGTCAAGACTTCCTGCCATAATGGAGGAGCTTCAAGAAAAAAAAGTAGCGCTAAAAGACATTGCCTTTCTCGTTCGCGACAATAAAGAAGGCCAAAAAATTGCGCAACACTTTATGGCGTTTCGCTCCTCGCCAATTGCGAAACCGAATTTTCAATATGATGTTGTTTCAAACGAATCTTTACGACTCGATCAGGCATCTTCCATTTTAGTATTGATTAATGCCCTGCGCTTAATTGATGATGAGTCAAATCGAATAGCACGCGCACATTTAGCATATGAATATCAAAAGATGTGGCAGCCAAATGCCTTTCCTAACTATCATGAAATATTTTTAAAAAGCCATACTGTACACTTCGAAAAACTAGTTCCACCGTCATTCGTACAGCAACAACAAGTACTCAGTGCTTTACCTTTACTGGAACTTGTTGAGAACCTGATTTATATTTTCAGGCTTGGTGAATTGAATTTAGAAATTGCGTACCTGCAAGCCTTCCAGGATTTAATACTCGAATTTTCTCAACGCGAACGAAGTGATCTTTCTTCATTCTTGGTTTGGTGGGAGGATAACAAACATAAAAAATCAATACAAGTTGCCGGTGGAATAAATGCGGCACAAATTATTACCATACATAAATCGAAAGGCCTGCAGTTCAAATATGTTATTATTCCTTTTTTAGATTGGGAACTAAATCATCAGGGAAGCAAATCACCGATGTTATGGTGCAAAACAGATGAAGCATTGTTTAAAGATGCGGGATACGTTCCAATAAAATATACTCAGGCGTTAGAAGAAACATATTTCAAAGAATATTATCAGAAAGAACGGCAGCGTATTTACCTTGATAATCTTAACCTATTATATGTGGCCTTCACACGTGCTGAAGAAGGATTGATTGCCCATTCTCCAGTATCTAAAACAAAAACACTATCTCATGTTGGACAGCTTGTTAAACAAGCCATTGAAGACAGTGAGTCTCTGAACAGTGAATGGACAAATGAAAGTAATTCATTTCAGCGCGGTGAAATAGAAGTATTGGGCATGGAACAAAAAAAGCAAACGGAGTCAATTGTACTTAAAAAATATCCGGTAACACCTTGGCGGGATCGGCTTCAGGTACGAAGGCAAGGTGGAGATTTCTTTACTATTTCAGAGAAGCGTAAAAAAATCAACGAAGGTATTTTTCTTCACACGTTACTTTCGCGTATACACGTTGCAGAAGATTCAGCACATGTTATTCATCAGGCCATCGATGAAGGATTAATTCGCGAAAGCGAAAAGCAAAGCATTATTGAAACCGTACAATGGATTATCAATCACCCTTCCTTGCACGTTTCGTTTAGTGAGGGCTCAACTCTAAAAGCAGAGGCCGCATTACTTCTCCCGGATGGTTCAGAAAAAAGAATTGATCGACTCACGATTAAAGATGGACATGCGATACTGATCGATTACAAAACAGGTATTCCCTCGAAAAAAGATGAAGAACAAATAAAGAATTACATACACATTCTCAAATCAATGAACATGAATTCTATAAAAGGATTTCTGGTGTATGTAAATGAAAGAAAGTGTAATGAGATTTTAAGTGCTTAGGTGTTTTTGTAAGCGCTAGAGCCAGAGGTGGGATTCAAATTTCTGCGATGGTTCTGATCAAAAGGATAAAGCCCAATGTATGTTGTACATTGGGCTTTATCCTACAGGAAAATTCCATTTATATCTGATCCAGGCGATAATCTATTCTGGTTGAAACACACGAATATAATCTACGATCATGCGTTGGGGAAAAATAAGCGTTGCATCAGGAGCTCCTGGCCAATTGCCGCCCACCGCAACGTTGAAAATAACGAAGTAATCGCTTTTGAATTCGCTCAATTCTGCTGGTTCTAAACTGATTACATGATATTGAACATCATCCAGATACCAAATAATTTCTTCTTCATTCCATACAATGGAAAAGACATGAAACTTGTCTGCAAATATTCCTTCACTCAACGTTTTATTTCCGCCATAAGAAGCGTACGCCCCGGCATTATCCCAATGGACAGTGCCGTATACTCTGTTATCCCTATTTGCGCCTCCTCCAATCATTTCCATAATATCGATCTCACCACACTTAGGCCAACCCACCGTAGAAATGTTTGAACCAAGCATCCACAATGCCGGCCATATACCTTGTCCTTTCGGGAGGATAGCGCGAATATCAATGCGACCATACTTAAATTCCTGCTTACCCTTCGTAATAATGCGGGAGGATGTGTAGTTGTAGCCACCCATAGTTTCCTTTTTCGCTTTAATGGTAAGGTATCCATCTTGCATTATCGTGTTTGCATTCGTATAATATTGGAGTTCGTTGTTACCCCAACCCCCCGATCCATTTCCTATTTCATAAGTCCAGTCTTCTAAATTTAGTGCGCTGCCGTTGAACTCATCCTGCCAAACCAACGACATGTTATTATAACTCTCCGGTGTTGAATATCCTTCATCAGAAATTTCTGGTTCGTCTACTTCAATTGTAACCGATATTGTTTTATCAATGGAAAGATCATCAATCGAGAACGCAAAAACCTTAACATTATAAGTTCCTGAATTTATATAATTATGAGATGCCGCTCCATCAGTTGAATTCTGGAGCGAGGTTCCATCGCCAAATGAATATTGAAATTTTACCGCGTCATCTGCTGTTGCCATAAATTCCGCAAGTCCTGATCCATCAATACTAATGGTCTTTTCGACAACAAGATTAGAAGGTTCAATTTTTGGCTTTGGATCACTTCCACAACCAAACCAGGTAACTGAACAAAATACAAGCAAGAGAAAAGCTATTGAATACTTCATGACATTTATTTTATTCAATTATAACAGATTCTTTTGACATATTGTTTTGCATTGGCTCAGACATATTAAATTCATTGATATTTTTTTTATTTCACACTTCAAACAAGATGTGTTAAAAACACACATAATAAAACATCTCTTTAAAAAATTATGCTTGGCCTAATACAGAAATTGAAATTTGAAAGGTGTTTCAAACTCTCTTCTTCGCGCCTCTTACTGCCTCGGCTGTCCACGGATCTTCCGGCCAATGATGTCGCGGGTAACGCATGCGCAATGTTTTTCGAACTTCATGATAGGTAGTTTGCCAAAAACTTTTTAAGTCTTGTGTTACCTGTACCGGTTTATAGCCGGGTGAAAGTAAGTGGAGTGTTACCTTGTTTCTTCCTTCGTTAACGGCAGGGGTTTCTAAAAGCCCAAACATCTCTTGTAACCTTACTTCCATTATCAGCGAACTTCCATCAACCAAATAATTCAGTTGAATCATTGATCCACTGGGTACCTTTAAGCGTGATGGAGCGAGTGCGTCTAATCGGCTGTTTAGCTCCCAGGACAAAATAGAATTAAGAATTACATTCAAATCAAGTTTTTGCAATTCGCTTTGTTTTGAAATTGAATTTAAAAAAGGTGGGAGCCAGACATTAATTGATTCTAACAATTTTTCGTCAGATACATCTGGCCAGCCTTCATCTGGTCGCCATGTTCGTAAACTCGCTACGCGAGCCTGCCATGCTTGCTGATCCTCACTCCATCCAAGCATCTTCAATCCTTTTGATCGGATTACATCGCACAAAATTTTTATCCTGGTTTCATCTGAAATTTTTATGGAAATTCTCCTTTCCAATACTAAGTTTCC
The DNA here is from genome assembly GCA_036787535.1 of Chryseolinea sp. Classification (GTDB taxonomy): domain Bacteria; phylum Bacteroidota; class Bacteroidia; order Cytophagales; family Cyclobacteriaceae; genus Chryseolinea. Next base: position 16,312 of record DAIQPD010000037.1, on the reverse strand, counting down.
AATTTGATTTTCAACTGAGCCAATAACCATCTCACGTTCATCATCCCAACGAACAATTTCTTTTTCCTGCGCTAATGCTTTTAAGTCAGAGAGATGAACTACTGCCGCTAAAAATATTTTACCCTCACCCTTACCTAAATCAAGATGAGCAACACACAACCATGTTTCGCGCTGGAGCGGGTCGTGTTGTGGTAACTTTACGATTCTTCCGTTGGCTAGCTTGTACCTCTCATTGTGTTTTTCAATTTGCTGCGCGATACGTTCCGGATAGGCCGCCACCAAAAGCTTACCTATATCAGAATCATATACGACAGAGTTTTGAACATCTGCCTTTAATAATTTCCGCCAGTTCAACGCCAGTTTTTCAATTCGCTCCAACACTCCACGATCGGCAAATACTTTTTGGCCATCGCGCCATTTGCGAAGTGCTTCAACACGCAGCACTACATCAACCCCAGATTCTTTTTCCAGTGGATCACGCTCTTCTAGTACAGCGGCAAGATCAGTTGCTAATGATATGAATTCCTTTGTTCGTGAGGCATCATCGGCTTCTAACAACATGTGTGCAATTCGCGGATGGGTAGGTAATCGCAACATCGCCTTTCCTCGAGTAGTAATTTTATTATTATCGAGCGCACCAAGATGATGCAAAAGTTCTTTCGCTTGACTAAGTGCGCCAGTAGGTGGAGAAGTAATCCAGGTTAATTCCTGAATATCGTTTACACCCCACTGACCAAGCTCAAGTAATAATGGAGCAAGATCCGCTTCTAAAATTTCAGGGGTACGGCTAGGTGATAAATTACTCTGCATCGCTTCACTCCACAACCGATAACAAACACCAGGACCTAGCCTACCAGCACGACCTGCACGCTGATCGGCAGAATCCTTCGGAACACGAACCGTTTCCAATCGAGTAAGTCCACTGCGCGGATCGAATTTGGGTACTCGCGAAAGCCCGCTATCGATCACCACTTGAATACCTTCAATGGTTAGCGATGTTTCTGCGATGGAAGTAGCAAGGACAATTTTTCGCTGACCCGATGGATGTGGCAGAATGGCTTCCTGCTGTTTCTTAAATGGAAGATCACCATAAAAAGGATGAATGAGTAATGGAATATTCTCTTGCTCCAATAAACTTTGCGCCCGATTAATTTCACCTGCACCAGGAAGAAACGCAAGAATGTCACCGGCTTCATCCACAACAGCTTTACGAATGGCTTTAATCATTCGATTGGTTATCGGAGCATCCATGTCATGTGAAAAATATTTCAGCATAACCGGATATTGTTTTCCTAATGAAGTGATGAGAGGCGCGTTGTCTAATTTGGTAGACAGCGATTCACCATCGAGGGTCGCTGACATAATCAGAATGCGAAGATCGTTTCGCAATACCTCTTGTGCCTGAAGACATAATGCGAGTGAAAGATCAGCATGTAAACTTCGTTCATGAAATTCGTCAAAGATCACAAGCCCCACTCCTTCTAACGTATTATCCGATTGAAGCATCCTTGTGAGAATACCTTCCGTAACAACTTCAACTTTTGTGATGGCGCTTACCTTATTTTCAAAACGAACACGATAACCAATTTGCTGCCCTGCTTCTTCTTGCAGTTGAGATGCTAATCGTGTAGCGACTGATCTTGCAGCCAATCGCCTTGGCTCAAGCATGATTATTTTTTTTCCTCCAAGCCAAGTCTCATTCACTAAATGCAATGGAAGGACGGTAGATTTACCTGCACCAGGAGGCGCCTGCAAAATCACAACAGGATGACTTGCTAGCTTTTCATTCAGCGTTGAAAGTATTTCTAAAACAGGATAATCAGGCATGAACGCAAAAGTAAAGAGATTGAGACAATGTAAGCGTTCAAATTTAAATCTCTAATCTAAATTCTATTTGGGAGACACCGCCTCATGTAAAAAACTTTGCATCCATAAACGAGCTTCCTGCTCTTCCGTGAAAACCCGAAGGTCTACGCCCAACTCACCTACCTTTATTATCATTCGGTTATAATACGACTCGCGGATTGGGTCCATAAATCCGATAGCAGCAATTCGCTTTAATCCATGGCGAACAGCCTCGGGCAATATCTTTGCGAAAAACCAGATCTGATCTTCATCTTGTACTTTACCCTGATCGCGTAGATCTGCTATCCAGCCAGGGGTATTGTAAGTCTTTAATGTTTTCAACAAAGACTCAAATGCATTTCGGTAATCCAGGCTGGTAACATCTCGTTTCCATATCAACATAGTGGTATTAAGATTCGCATCGTAATATAGCTGTGCTGCATCGCTTTCAAAAAAGACTTGCTTGTCGACTGATATAGGTGTGGGTAATGTAATTCGAAAACAAGTACCAACGTTTAGTTGACTTTCAATCTCGATGGTACCTTTCATTGCTTCTACCTGCGTCTTCACTAAAAACAATCCCAGTCCTTTTCCATCCACATGATTATGAAAACGCTTATAAAGCTTAAAAACATTTTCTTGTTGCGAAGCGAGGTCAATTCCCAAACCATTATCTCTGATCTCTAGAATCGTTTCATTGCGTTCATTAAAATACGAGGTTGTATTAACAACAAGTAGTCGGTCTGGAGAGCGATACTTAATGGCGTTGCTTAACAGGTTAAATAAAATGCTGTGCAGCATCGCACGAATGGCATACACAAATGGAGTACGACTGAAATCATCCGTTAATGTAAACTCTGGCTTAATCTTCTCATGCAGAATAGCAAACGCTTTACTCCACTCATCAGCAAGCATTACCTTTTCACGAACACTATACAGTTCATTGCGAATATCAATGATATGATTCAAGTCCTTCAGTACAGTATCCAAATCAACAGCCGATTGTTTGATGAAACCTAAGACGTGCTTTTGTTCTACTCCATCTTCCGATCGATTCACAATATTTGAAAGCCCGAGCAAGCGTGCTACTGGACCGCGAAGATTATGCGATACTGTATAGGAAAATTGTCTTAGCTCATTGTTGTGTTTTACCAACTCTTCGTTGATATGAAGCAGACTCTGATTTTTCTCTTCAACCAGATCCTCCAGATGAGTATTATAAACAATAAGACGTTGCTGTTGCTCATTGATTAATTCATTGGCCTCTTGCAACATCGAACGACTTGAAGATAATTTCTCGTTTTGCAATTCTGCCTCTTCGTTCAATCGAATGAGCTGAACATTTTGATCTGAAAGTTTTTTATTGATTTCATCTTTTTCATCAATCAATAATTGTGCGCTCTGCTCCGCCTTTTCAGTAATCGATTTTAATACGATAACACCAAACAACAACACGAAATACGAAATCATGGTTATGTAGTTGATGTAGTAGTACGATGGCGCTGTAAAACCGCGTTGGTAAAAATCAAGACCAAACAGCCAATGAATACCATCAAAGGAGGCTAGAAACACAAATGAAAATGCAAGGCATATGCTCATCATTAAACGCTCCTTCAATTTAAAAACAATGCCGGGTAATATCGTTGCCGCTAACAAAAGGATGCGACTATCAAAATAGCCAACGTACGACTGACTTGTATTCACTGTCTTTCCATACAAAGTAACAAAGACCGTTATCGCAACAGGGCAAAGGCAAAAGATAAGTCTTCCAATATTCCAGTTCCTTCGGTTAATGAATGTTATCAAAAAGAACAAAATGGCAAGCATGAATATAAACTTGAACGTGGCAAGCCAGCCAAAAAGACGAAAGAGGATAAAAATCAAAATGATCGTTAGCCCTGAAAGAATGAGCGAAAGAATATTGGTAATGTAAACTAACTGACGCAGATGCTGAGGAACGCGAGTGGATGGTGTAAGAAAGGAGAATACATTTACCATGCAGTGGGCCGAGCCAGTAAAATATTGTTAAAAGTAAACTGCATTGTGGTAGAAAGCAAAGAGACCTTCCATCTGGCCTTGTTGAATAATCAACAAAATCAGATGGAAGGTCTCTTGCTTTAAAATGTGAGATACAATATGATCTGAATATTTCAGATCATTTTAATGTCTCTGTGATTCCATCCATATACGATGTTGCCTTTACATTAAATGCTTTCTCAGCTTTGCTACTATCAAACACATATTCGTTTTCGAATTGATACATCATCTCCACAAATTCGCGTAGCACTGGTACGAACAAGCCCAGCAAGCGCACACCAAACTTCGACATTACCTGTGGCGTCTTATACTTTTTGTTTAGAATTTCATATGCCATGCGAATATAATCATCACCCGTTATTTTTTCCGGACTTGTTAGTGCATGCCAGGTTTGATTAAAAGCAGATGGTGTATTGCCAGCAATTGCCACTGTTCTTCCTGCATCAGGTGTATAGGTAAACGTATGAATCTTCTTTGGATCGCCAACCCATTGTGCGCCTTTGCCCGCCTTCAATCGCTCGTTTACAGTTGAGTGCGTCAAACTCAACAAAGCTCCTGGCCCATAAAAATCCGCAGCGCGAACAATCATCCCTTGAAGGTTGCTTTGCTTTATCTCGTCAAGTAATGTGGTTGCAATCTTAGCACGTATTTCCCCTTTCTTACTATTCGGATTGAAGGGAGTTTCTTCTGACATTATACCATTTACCTGGCCATATGCATATACATTATCAAAGAACACCAGCTTGCTTCCATTTTTCTTACATGCATCAATGGTGTTTCGCATAACGATGGGCCATTGCTGCTCCCAGATTTTTGCATCATACTTTAATCCTGCCAATAGGTAAACAACTTCACTTCCTGCCACTGCCTTTTCGGTTTGAGCATAGTTTAACAAATCAGCTGTAACTAACTCATCGGAAGGATTTACTTTTTTAGGATTGCGACTTACTTGCCTGATCTGATTGGTGTATTGAGGAAGATGTTTTGAAAGTTCGCGGGCAATAGTGCCATTGGCTCCGAGGATGGTTTGCATAGAGGTTTTTCTTTTGAGACGGTATAGCGTATTGAATATTGCTACATACCAAAAATAAAAGTGAAGATAGAGGTCAATCGGCAATTAAAAACATCTGAGTTCAAACTAAAATAAGACACAAAATACCTGATCAGACTTCCGACCATTTTGAATGCTGCAAGTACTTGTCAAACTGATTTACGATTGGATTACCTCCCCTGCCACTAATTCACTACCTTTGCACTTTACTCCTCGAGATTCACGTAGAAAAGCCCTTTCGTACTGCGGATTTACCTGAGGCGTTAGTTACTAAACTCATCGTGCCTCGCACAAACATCAAAAAATGTCATTCGAAAAATTAAATTTAATAGAGCCGATTATGCGTGCTCTACAGTCAGAAGGCTATACAAAGCCTACGCCCATTCAAGAACAATCTATCCCCGTTTTGTTGGAAAGAAGAGATCTTTTGGGTTGTGCCCAGACCGGAACCGGTAAAACGGCCGCTTTTGCTATTCCTATTTTACAATTGCTTCATCAGGATGAACTCTATAAAAAAGGACCTCATGCCATTAAAGCATTGATCTTAACTCCTACTCGTGAACTTGCCATTCAAATTGGTGAAAGCTTCGCGGCTTACGGAAAACATCTTCGCATTAAACACACTGTCATCTTCGGAGGTGTCGGACAGAAACCACAGACCGATGCATTGCGTGCTGGTGTAGATGTGTTAATTGCTACTCCAGGAAGATTACTCGATCTGATGGATCAACGTTTCGTTCACCTTCAACACATCAAAATGTTTGTACTGGATGAAGCCGATCGTATGTTGGACATGGGTTTTATCCATGATGTTAAAAAGGTAATTGCTAAGATTCCACAGAAGAGACAAACGCTGTTCTTCTCGGCTACCATGCCACCGGAAATTTCGAAGTTGGCAAATAGTATTTTAACCAATCCTGTAAAGGTAGAGGTAACTCCGGTTTCCACTACGGCAGATACGATTCAGCAATCCATCTACATGGTTGAGAAGAAGGACAAGAAAAAATTACTTCATCATCTTTTGCAAGATAAAGCCATTGTTACAGCATTGGTGTTTACAAGAACCAAACACGGTGCTGATAAAGTCGTAAAAGACCTTCAACAATCCGGCATAAAAGCAGAAGCCATTCACGGGAACAAATCACAGAACGCCAGACAGCGTGCACTAAGCAATTTCAAAGCAAGAATAACACGCGTCTTAGTAGCAACTGATATTGCAGCTCGCGGAATTGATATTGATGAACTTTCACACGTAGTCAACTATGAATTACCGAATGTACCAGAGACATATGTTCACCGGATAGGAAGAACAGGTCGGGCAGGTGCAGCAGGTATTTCAATTTCATTCTGTGATGATGAAGAAGTAGAGTTTCTTCATGACATTCAGAAATTAATTGGAAAGTCTCTTCCGGTTGTAGACGATCAACCATACCACATGACACACGTAGGTGGATTCAGACCGAAACCTGTACAGCGTCAATCAACACAACGTCAGAACGGAAATAACAGCAGACGAAATTCAAACACATCGAATCATGGTGGTTCAGGTAGTTCCAGAAATCGCGGCAATGATTCCGGAAATACATCGAATCGTAGAAGTGACTCGGGCAATTCTTCAAGCCGTGGAAATAACTCTGGTAATTCAGGAAATAGAAGAAGTTCTAATTCTGGATGGAGTAGTTCGCGGGGAGGTAGACCACAAGGTGGAGGAGAAAACAATTACTAGTAATTAGACATTAGAATTTTAGGCTTATATTAAGTCGTCTGAAGGTGCAATTCCATTAGACGACTTTTTTATTGTTGGTGAATTGACGCATGAGAGAACCGAATACTTGTCCAAATTTCTATTGAGCAAATCGAATGATAAAGATAGTTCCTTTATCAACCTTACTTTCAACATGAATAGATCCTCCCAACGCTTCAACCTGAGTCTTCACTAAAAATAGACCAACACCACGTGCATCTTTGTGCTCATGAAATGTTTTGTGCAATCCGAAAATTTTATCACCATAACGTTTCATATCAATACCAAGTCCGTTATCACTAATCCGCATCTCAACTGCATTTTCAAGCTGCATCGTGGTGATTACTATTTCGGGTGTTCTTAGTTTTGATTTATACTTAATAGCATTGCTAACAAGGTTCTGGAAGATACTTTCTAAATACGTTTTAGAATAGTACAAAGAAGTTGCTTTAAAGTCAGATTGAATCGTTGCTCCTGTTTGAATGATTTCGCCTTGCAGAGATTGAATTACCTTATCCAAGACATCCTGAAAACGAATCTCATCACGCGCAACATCACTATTCTTTTTCACCTTCAGTGTTTCCATGAGTTCATTCATGGTTTCTTTCAAATTCTTGGAAACATCGGTAAGCTTTCCAAAAATAAGCTGATAATCCTCTTTGGTGCTTTTCTCATTCAGCAAGCCAATAAGGGCATTGATATTTCCAACGGGCGATCGCATGTTATGCGAAATAATATGTGCGAAATCATCGAGCTGTCGGTTTTGATCTTGCAATTCAAGTGCGGCTACTTCAAGATTAGTTTTCGATCTCTGTAATTCTTCCTCCGATTTTTTCCGTTCGGTAATATCAATGGCTGAGGCATACACCAGTTTACGATTAATATCTGGAAAAGAACTCCATAACAACCAGCGGTAAGAACCATCTTTATTTCGATAACGATTTTCAAAAGTCATTGAGGTATTTCCGGCAACAATGTGTTTAAAAATGTCATAAGTAGGTTGAATATCGTCTGGATGAATAAAATCGATGAATCTTGATGACATCAACTCTTCCATCGTTCGCCCTAACGTTTTCTCCCAGATGGGATTAAGTTTTAAGAAATGGCCATCAAAACTGGCCACACAGTTTAGGCTAACAGAGTTATTAAACATGCGAGAGTATTCATCTGTCATGCGTCTAAGTTCTTCTTCAGCAAGTTTGCGTGGTGTTATATCACTGAGGAAACCTTCGATCATTGTTAATTCATTATTAACATATACACCTGTTCCAATTTCTTCCACCCATCTCCATTCACCTGATTTATGTTTGATCCGATACTCTAATTGAAAACTAAGGTGATTCTCCAATGCATTCTCTACGAGATTGAAAATATAATCTTTGTCCTCAGGATGATAAAGCTGAACAAAGTTAGTGGTGTTGGAAATAAATTCTTCAGGCTGATGACCTGTGATCTGAAATATGCCGTCATTCACATAAATAGTGGAATAAGTCTCATCATTGCGACAGAGGTATATCGCTCCCGGAATATTTTCAGCGATCGCCCGAAATTTCTGCTCGCTATTTGCCAATTTAATTTCAGCTTTCTTTTTTTCCGTTATGTTCCGCACGAGCATTAAAACTTTTTCATCATCGATAAAAGAAATTTTAGCTGCACTCCATCGATCTTCATTTGGAATTGGATATTCTAAGTATTGAGGCTGTTGAGTTTCAAAGACCAAATCAATGGCACTGTCAAACTGTTGCAACAATTCTCCTGACAACACTTCATTCAGTTTTTTTCCAATATAGTCAGCACGCGGTATGACTAAGAGGAGATGATCATTCTTCGTCCAGATGTTGGTGTACACTTTTTTTCGGCTCACCTCAAAAGCTATGTCATCAATTGAATTCAATAATGCATAAAGGTGAGCTTCGGAATCCTTTAGCAACTGTTCCTTTTTTTTTGCCTCGGTTATATCCGAAGCAATTCCCGCATACCCTATTAATTTATCATCTTCCCACAATCCGGTTATCGATAAAATAACGGGAACACGACTTTTATCTTTTCGAATGTATGTCCATTCATTTCGATCAGCCATTTTTGTAATCCTGGCTTTTGCTACAAAAGTTTCGAAACTGGGAATTACTTCAATATTGAATTCCTTATTCAGAATTTGTGATCTTTTTATGGTTTCCTCCGGATCGTGAAATAATGCGGGAGTAACTTTCCCTATTACCTCCTCAGCGGAATATCCTAATAACATTTCGGCAGCCTTATTAAAACTAGTAACCAAGCCTTCTTTGTTGGTGGATATAATGGAAAGTTCAGTCGCGCCTATAATGGCCTCTTGAAGGCGGTAGGCTTCTGCCAGCGCATTCAGGAATTTTTCGTCTTGTACGTAAATTTTTTGTAATGGAATCTTTTCCATTGGATTGGGCTCGGATACGAAGATAGGAATATTAAGACTTAAATCCTCGCTGACGAAGCGCTTCAAAAATTACCACTGCAGCAGCGGTTGATACATTCATGGAATCGATCACTCCCTGCATTGGAATGATGATATTGGAGGTTGCGTTCTTAACCCAATTATCAGAAAGTCCGGTAGCCTCGGTGCCCATTATTATGGCTGACGGGGCAATGAAATCGGTTTCATAATATGGCTTAGATGCCTGAAGGTAGGTGCAGAAAATATTGATATTTTTTTTCTTCAGCCAACCAATCGTTTCTTCGGTTGTTGCCGATGCAATTTGTTTGGTGAACACACAACCTACACTAGACCGGATTACGTTGGGATTGTAAAAATCAGTTTGCGGATCGCAGATGATAACTGCATCCACGCCTGCTGCATCAGCTGTACGTAAAATCCCTCCAAGGTTGCCCGGTTTTTCTACGGATTCTAACACCAACACCAGTGGATTCTTACTCAGTTCTATAGTATCAAGGCGATGTGATTTTTGTTCGGCAACAGCAATCATCCCTCCAGAGCTTTCGCGCACAGCAATCTTATCAAATACTTCGCGCGATACCGGAATCAACAATCTGTCGTTAACTTTCAATTCAATTACCGCCTGTGTGGATACGATCTCTTCGCAAAAAAAAATATTTTGAATGGTGTAGCCTGCCTCAACCGCGTAGGTCACTTCTTTCTTTCCCTCTACAACAAACACAGAATGCTTTTTGCGTTCCCGCGGCTTTTCCAACAACAATAGGCTTTTGATCTTTGGATTTTGCGTGCTGGAGATTAAAACGTGCATGGCGCAAGATTAAAGTTTAAAGTTTGAAGTTCAAAGTTGAGAATCTATATCAAGACTCAAACTTTGTATATCAACTAAAACCAGAACTTGTTAAGGTGTTAAAATCAAACTAGCCATTGTTTCGAAAACACGCCCATCATCAAGTTTAAAAACAAACTTCAATTCATGTTGTTGTTCCCCTTGAGGTTGGGCATTTAAAATGAAGGTAAAATTGTTATAGAGTTTGGCATTCGAAATAAACTCTGGAAGGGTAGAGAACTCATACGTCCCAAATAACTCAGCTATGTCCGAATGAGCAGCATACGTTTTTGACTCCGTTATAAAATCATTTGAACTGATAATTTGAATCTCCTGGATTAACCGAATAGAGATAGCTGGATCAGGATCACACGCCAATAACGCTGAACTCACTGAAAATCGATTGGCCAGAAATATTCCTTCAATGTAGAATCGAAATGAAACGGCTTGAAACTGGATTTTTTGATTGGGCATTACCGTTTTGAAATCTCGATCAACGGTGGTCAAACTAATATCTTCCCAATCAAAATGCGATGGTGAATCACCACCACACATACAAGACTCCAACAGTACAAAACCAATAAGGATAAATAGTGTAATGAATAGTTTTTTCATAATAGCCCAAACTTTAGTGGATTGAAGCTACAACTGAGAAATCGGATAAAATAATTTTCCAAAAAGTTTAATTTTAATTTAACACTTTTGCCAAAGGCTTAGCCTCAAAAGATTATGGAATTACTTTATCCTTCTTCGTGGACCGAATACGAATTGCTCGATTGCGGCAACTTCGAAAAGCTGGAACGATTTGGAGAATTTATTTTGATCCGTCCAGAGCCTCAAGCCATTTGGCAAAAATCATTGGAAGAAAGTGAGTGGAAGAAAAAAGCACATGCCAAATTCGTGCGCGAGCAAACGGATAAATTCCGATTTACAGATGATGTAAAAGGTGGTTGGTCAAAAAATCCAGCGATGCCCGAAAGTTGGAATATCAAATACAAATACAATTCTCTTAACCTCACTCTTCGATTAGCACTCACTGGTTTTGGCCACGTAGGTATTTTTCCTGAGCAAGGCAACAACTGGAATTTTATTTACGATACCATCACCGATTGGAAAGCACAAAAACCAAAAGTGCTTAACTTATTTGCTTACACAGGAGCTGCTTCTGTTGTAGCGCGTTCAGCCGGAGCAGAAGTAATTCATTGTGATGCTTCACGACCTGGATTAAATTGGGCGAATGAAAACATGCGCCTGAATAATCTGGCCGACATCCGATGGGTGTATGAAGATGCGTTCAAGTTTGTGAAAAGAGAATTAAAACGTGGCAATAAATATCAAGGTATCATTATGGATCCTCCTCCGTATGGTCGCGGACCAGAAGGTGAAAAGTGGACCTTGCAAGAACAGCTAGATGAAATCATCTCCATGGCCAGCGAATTGCTCGAAAAGAAAAACAGTTTCTTCGTTTTGAATATGTACGCCATCGGACTTTCTGCACTGGTGGGACTGAACGTAGCCAAAACTCATTTCAAAATTGGCAATCCCGAATACGGTGAATTCTTTTTGAAATCAGCTCAAGACAAAGATCTTCCGATGGGAACGTTTTTAAGATTTAAGATTTAAGATTTAAGATTTAAGATTTAAGATTTAAGATTTAAGATTTA
>DAIQPD010000037.1:0-4617 GCA_036787535.1 Chryseolinea sp. | reverse complement strand
ATTTAAGATTTAAGATTTAAGATTTAAGATTTAAGATTTAAGATTTAAGATTTAATTGATAATAAATGATTGGCCGCGAATGAAATGCAAACCGGTATTAATTCGTGCATTCGTGGCAACTTCAATTGCACAGACAGGTATTGAATTCTATCTTTAAATATGCAGCCTATTAAAACACCGCCCCGGACGATCATGGAAGTATTTCAAATGCTTCCCGAGGGCACGTTAGCCGAACTTATTAATGGATCAATTTATATGTCACCGGCATCCACTACACAACATCAAAGCACTATTCTGGATTTATCAGTAGCACTGTCAACCTATGTTAAACAGCTCAAACTGGGAAAAATATTCATCGCTGCCTGCGATGTTTATTTAGATGAACACTCCAATGCGGTTCAGCCCGACATCCTTTTTATTTCATCCAAAAAGAGTGAGATAATAAAGGAATCAGGGATTTATGGTGTACCTGATCTACTAATCGAAGTTCTCTCTCCCGGAAATTCTGAACATGATACTATCGTTAAAAAGGAATTATATCGAAAGTTTGGGGTTCAGGAGTATTGGATTATCAATCCAAAAACAAAAGAAACTATTGGTTATTCATTAAAGAACAATGCTTATCAACCGTTAGGGCAATTTATTGGCAATATTCATTCTGCATTATTGAATAATCAGGCCTTTGATTTTTAACTCATTATTACTCTTTACTAAACCTTCATACTTCATAGTTATTAGCAGGGTAAAAAACACTACCTTTGCGCCTCAATTCAAAAAATTAAAGAATTTCGAGGTATTATGGAGGTTAATAAGATCAGAAACATCGCTATCATAGCGCACGTTGACCACGGCAAAACAACCCTGGTGGATAAACTTTTACACGCAGGACACCTTTTTAAAGATCATGAAACTCCTGGAGAGTTGATCATGGACAGCAACGACTTGGAACGCGAACGTGGTATCACCATCCTTGCCAAGAACGTTTCCGTACGATACAAAGACTACAAAATCAACATTATAGATACTCCTGGCCACAGTGACTTTGGTGGAGAGGTAGAACGCGTTTTGAACATGGCCGATGGCTGTCTGCTTTTGGTGGATGCCTTTGAAGGTCCAATGCCCCAAACCCGCTTCGTTTTACAAAAAGCATTGCAATTAGGCCTTAAGCCGATTGTCGTTATCAATAAAGTAGACAAGAAAAACTGTACTCCTGACGAAGTGCATGAGCAAGTATTCGAGTTGATGTTCTCTTTAGACGCAACAGAAGAGCAGCTTAACTTCCCTACATTCTACGGTTCTGCAAAGAATGGTTGGATGGCGAAGGATTGGAAAACTCCTACTGAAGATATTACCTCTCTCATTGAAGGTGTTATTGAGCACATCCCTGCACCTAAGGTAGATGTTGGTTTAACTCAAATGATGATTACATCGCTTGAGTACTCAGCTTACATCGGTCGTGTTGCTATCGGCCGTGTTCAAAGAGGTACCGTAAAGCCAGGACAAAACATTGTGTTGGTAAAGCGTGATGGCAAAATCACAAAGACTAAAATCAAGGAAGTTTACATATTCGAAGGTTTCGATAAGAAGAAAGTAGAAGAAGTAAACGCAGGTGAAATCTGTGCATTGGTTGGAATTGAAGGATTTGAAATTGGTGATACCGTTGCCGATCCTGAAAAGCCAGAAGCATTGAAAGCCATTTCAATTGATGAGCCTACTATGAGTATGCTTTTCACCATTAACAACTCTCCTTTCTATGCTAAGGAAGGTAAGTTTGTTACTTCACGCCACGTGCGTGAGCGTTTAGAGAAAGAATTAGAAAAGAACCTTGCTCTTCGTTTAGGCGAAACAGGTTCTGCAGATAGTTTCATTGTATTCGGTCGTGGTGTACTTCACTTGTCTGTGTTAATCGAAACGATGCGCAGAGAAGGTTATGAATTACAAATCGGACAGCCTCAGGTTATCTTCCGCGAAATTGATGGCATCAGATCAGAGCCTGTTGAAGAGTTAACAATCGATTTGCCAGAGAATGTTGCTGGTAAAGCAATCGAGACTGTATCCATGCGTAAAGGTGAAATGCTGAACATGGAGCCAAAAGGTGATCGTATGATATTGAAATTCCTCATTCCGTCACGCGGAATCATGGGCTTGAGAAATTATTTGTTGAACGTAACAGCGGGTGAAGCAGTAGTGACTCACCGCTTTAAAGAATATCAACCATACAAAGGTGAAATTCCTGGACGGATCAATGGTTCATTGATCGTTATGGAACAAGGTGAGGCCATTGCATACAGCTTACACAACTTGCAGGATCGCGGTAAATTCTTCATCAACCCAGGTGAAGCCGTTTACGAAGGCCAGGTAATTGGTGAACATAGCCGTAATGGTGACTTGGTAATTAACGTTACCAAGACAAAGAAACTTACCAACATGCGTGCTTCTGGTTCAGATGAGAAAATGAAAATCGCTCCTCCATTGAAACACACTTTGGAAGAGGCATTGGAATACATTCAGGCTGATGAGTATGTTGAAGTAACACCTCAGTCCATTCGTTTACGTAAAATCTACCTGAACGAGAACGATCGCAAGCGTAATAGCAGATAAGGTTAATCGTTAGTGGTTAATCGTTAATCGTGAGAGGGTGATTAGTGAGTGAATGAACGATTGAAGTGATTTATGCTTAGTACTAACTTTTTAAAAACTATAATTGGACTCGTCATCATTTTGGTGACGAGTCCTTTTTTTATGTTCGGTCAGTCCAAACTATCAGCAAATGCTGCTCTGAAAATAAAGGCTGATACCTTATTGGATCGTCAGGATTTTGAAGGAGCACTAAAATTATACTCCACCATTATAAAGAAATCGAAATTCAAAAGCGATGAGGAGTTAAGCATTCTGTACAAACGTGCATATTGTTTTTACAGCCTGAAAAGATTTGACGAAGCCCTAGCCGATTTAAATCAATACCTGGAGAAAATTCCAAATGAGCAGGCCAAGCTTTTACGCTTATATGTATTTCAGGAGTTAGGCGAAACCGAATCAATGATAATCGACCTGAATGATTTAATTTCAAAAAGTCCGGACAATGAAGAACTCTTACGTTGGCGTTTATCAGTATTGATGGATTCAGAGAAATACAAAGAAGCACAACACGATATCCTTCAATTACTTTCCATTCAAGATGACCCTGATTTGAAAGGATACCTTGGCTTAACGTATTACTATCTTGAGAATCCCGATAGCGCCATTACTATTTTCGATCAGATTATTGAAGAGCATCCAACGCATATTCAGACTTACCTGTATGCAGGCTCTATTTGCCTGGAAGAAGAAGCATACGATGCATCCTTGCTTTACATCAATCAAGGCCTTAAAATAGAACCGAACCACGCAACATTACTATTTTATAAAGGTGCAGCACTCATAGCAAAGGAGGTTATAATTGAAGGCTGCCGATGCCTCAATAAAGCTTTCGCTAATGGCATTGATGATGCGGGGGAATACTTAGAGGAATATTGTTACGGGGAGAATTAGTTGTTCGTTATCCGTTATTCGTTAATTGTTGTTCACTTCACGTAATTTGGTACGAATTATTTTTTGATCCGATTAACGGATAACCCTTAACGATTAACCTTTGTCACCACTCCAGCAACTTCAAAAAACCGCAGAACTTCTTAAACTGGAACGTGAGGCCGATCTGGATTACTATCGTCAGAAAGTTTTATTGAGATCGTTAAGTCAGCGTACACAAGAAGGAACTACCTGGTATCCAGTAAAACTAAAACGCGATTATATAGGTACGGGTGAACGATTGCTTATTGAGATTGAACGCACAACACATCTCGAACAACCTCACGCTTTTCAAAGCGGAAAATCAGTAAGCGTATTTTCAAACGGATCAGGTAAACCTGAACGCGATCACATTAACGGTGTCGTGAATTACGTTCGCGATAACGTAATGGTCATTACCTTAAATGGTGAAGATTTACCAGAGTGGATCAGTGAAGGTCTCCTGGGTGTCGATGTGATGTTCGATGAGATGAGCTATCGCGAAATGGAATTCGCATTAAAGGAAGTGATGAAAGCTGATGGAAATCGCGTGGCCCTGCTTCGTGAAATCCTATTAGGAGATGAGAAAAGTAAAAAGACAGAAGTAAGCGCAGAACAAAAAGCAAGTCGAGGAAACACATCTTTCTTAAATGAAAGTCAGCAGAATGCGCTAGATAAAATTCTGAGTACGGAAGATGTTGGTTTTATTCATGGCCCTCCGGGAACAGGTAAAACAACCACCATTGTGCAGGCCATTGTTCAGGTTGTGAAAGAAGAGCAACAAGTATTGGTATGTGCTCCAAGTAATGCAGCTGTTGATTTACTTGCTGATAAATTAAGTGAACAAGGTTTGAATGTTTTACGCATTGGTCACCCTGCTCGTGTTACTGAACAATCCCTCAGCAAAACTTTAGACGCGCGCATTGCCGATCACAGTCAGTATAATGAACTGCGCGCCCTCCGAAAAAAGATGGAGCAGGTAAAAAGTCAGGCTTATAAATTTAAGCGCAATTTTGGTTATGATGAAAGACAAGAGCGCAAGCAATTAGTGCAAGAATCAAAAGCATTAAA
>DAIQPD010000229.1:0-6396 GCA_036787535.1 Chryseolinea sp. | reverse complement strand
CCTGAGATCCTTCAAACCGATGATGGCCGTCTGCCAGAATAATAGTTTGGTTTTCAATCAGCTTTATAAATTGTCGAATCACATTAACATCCTGAATAACGGCAAGCACATCGCGAACGCCCTGATAATCTTCCGTTTCATAAATTGGATTTTGGATGGCTTCATCCATAAATCGCTCAAGCGTGAAAGTCGGATCAGTATAAAGCCCGTGCGTGGGATTGGTGTGTAATTTTGTTTTTGCCAATATTTCGATTCGATCATTCACCGCGGTGGGTATTGTATTCTCATGCCTGAGAATGACACGATCTGTCCAGTCGTGTGCTTTGATGTGACAAATGAAACCTTTGCGGCAATATTCGTGTGCAGACCCTGCCAAGGTAAAGTACTGATAATATACATAGATGCCGGGCAATTTATCCTGAACAATAATTTTTTTCTCTTTCCATTCTTTCAAAAGATCGGCAGCATGATTTGCCGGATCAGGAAGTTGCGGAACTGAAAGATGAATGCTGTTGTATGGATTTTGGTAAAGTGCTTTGCGTTGTTTATCAGACACCACATCGAATAGGGGAGAAGCTAAGTCATCTATTTTTTTTGAGAGTTCACTGTTATAGCGCCAGGGGCGGATGGGTAAAATTTCAGCCATGAGTCGGGTTCAAAGTTCCAGGTTCAAAGTTATCAGTTAATTGGTAATGATATTCGGTTATCAACCTCAAACCTCAAACTCATAATGCAACATTCGCAACTTCAGCCGAAACAATTTGATTCGATGTCATTATGAAATGAGTCCAACCTAAAGAAACTTTCTCTAACCATTCATGTAATATGCTGCATAAGTCGGTTCTATATTTTAATTTTAGGCAAATTAAATTTCGACATGAACCTGAACGTAGACGCTGAAAAGAAAAACACGTATGACGCCATTGTGGTAGGTACGGGTATTAGTGGTGGATGGGCAGCCAAAGAGCTCACAGAAAAGGGATTGAAAACATTGGTGTTGGAGCGCGGAAGAATGGTGAAGCATCCGGATTATCCAACTGCAACAAAAGATCCCTGGGAATTTGCAAATGCAGGCCGCGCAACACAAGAAGATTTAAAGCAACAAGGTGTACAAGCCAGAACAGGTTATACAATCCGTCAGGATACGAAGCACTGGTTTGTAAATGATATAGACAACCCTTATACAGAAGTTAATCGGTTTGATTGGATGCGTGGATATCACGTAGGTGGAAGATCAATTATGTGGGGGCGTCAAAGCTACCGCTTGAGCGATATGGACTTTGAAGCGAATGCAAAAGACGGAATTGCAGTGGATTGGCCGGTGCGCTACAAAGATATTTCACCTTGGTATGATTATGTTGAATCCTTCATTGGTGTAAGTGGTCAGGTTGAAAACTTACCTCAACTACCAGATGGAAAGTTTCTTCCTCCAATGGAGTTGAACTGTGTTGAGTTGGATTTGAAAAAATCAGTAAAAGAAAAACAAGATCGATTAGTTACCATCGGAAGAGTAGCGCATGCTACTGCACCGCTTCCACATAGTCCGCAACGCGGCACATGTCAATACAGAAATCTGTGTTCACGAGGATGTCCTTATGGTGGATACTTCAGCAGTAATTCATCTACACTTCCAGCTGCGGAGAAGACAGGTAATATGACGTTGAGACCAAACTCTATCGTTTCAGAATTGATTTATGATGAGAAACTTGGTAAAGCTACTGGTGTTAAGGTATTGGATGCTGAAACTGGAGAACAAGTAGAGTATTATGCAAAGGTAATTTTTCTTTGTGCATCAACATTCGGTTCCACTCAAATCATGTTGAATTCTATCTCGAATCGTTTTCCGAATGGATTTGGAAATGACAGTGGTGAACTGGGTCATAACATTATGGATCATCACCTGAGTGTAGGAGCGGGTGGTTCAGTTGAGGGTTATGAAGATCAATACTATTCAGGAAGAAGAGCCAATGGATTTTACATTCCTCGCTACCGGAACATAGGTAAGAATAACAGAGATTATATTCGAGGTTTTGGATATCAGGGTGCAGCCAGCCGTCAGGGCTGGTCAAGCCTTGTTGCTGAATTAAGTCTTGGTGCTGACTTGAAGAGTGCGGTAGCAACTCCGGGTAAATGGACGATCGGTATGGGTGGCTTTGGTGAAATTCTTCCGTATCACGAAAACTTTGTGGTATTAAACAAAGACAAGAAAGATAAATTTGGTTTGCCCACGTTAACCTTTGACGCCATCCTTAGAGACAATGAATTGAAGATGCGCAAAGACATGGCCAACGATGCAGCAGAAATGTTGGAAGCGGCAGGATTTAAAAACGTAAACAAGTTCGATAGAGAAATCGGAATAGGATTAGGGATCCACGAAATGGGAACTGCCCGCATGGGTAAAGACCCTAAGACCTCGGTGTTAAATAAATGGAACCAGGTACACGCCTGCAAAAATGTATTTGTAACCGATGGTTCATTCATGACTTCTGCAGCGTGCCACAATCCGTCATTGGGTTATATGGCGTTTACCGCTAGAGCAGTTGATTATGCTGTAAGCGAATTGAAAAAGAATAATCTATAAGTTCAAGGTTCCAGATTCCATGTTGTTGGAATCTGGAACTTTGAACCTTGAACTTTGAACATAAAATAAAAGATATGGATCGTAGAGAAGCACTAAAACGAACGGCATGGATCATGGGTGGAGTTGTATCTGCACCAGCTATGATGGGTATATTGAAAGGTTGTGCAGCAAAACCAACTATTAATTGGAAACCTGTATTCTTAGCCGAGAATCAAGGTATTCTGATTTCGCAAGTCGCTGATATTATTATACCCAAGACTGATACACCGGGAGCAAGTGATGTCGGTGTCCCGGGTTTCATTGATCAGTTGTTGAAAGAATGTTACAGTAAAGAAGACCAAGATGAATTCCTTGCTGGCCTCACTGCTTTTGATGAAGAAGCAAAGAAATCTCATGGTGATGCATTCAATGATTTGAGTGCAGAAAAGCAAGCTGAGTTTGTAAAAAATATCCACGATGAAGCCATTAAAGCAAAATCAGAGAAGCGACCTTTCATTTTAAAAGTGAAGGAACTTACCATGCTTGGATTCTTTACCTCCGAGGCAGGCGCAACACAGGTATTGCAATATGTAGCCGTACCCGGATCGTATAAGGGATGTATTCCTTTGAGCGAAGCAGGTAATGGAAAGACTTGGGCTACTTAGTCGTTATCGGTTAATCGTTAATGGTTAATCGTGGTGCGGTTGATAATGAATAAATTTGGGATAAGAATTTGATCCTATTTCAAGAAGTAAAAGTGCCTAATCACTCCACGTGGTTAGGCACTTCTGTTTTATACAATCTGTCTTCACGATTAACGAATAACCATTAACGGATAACGGACTCACCATCCAATCCCATAATCCTCTCCATGATTACTGGATCCGCCCCAGAAGCTTCCGTGTCTCCAATCAAAGTAAATGGCATTGATTGGTCCTGAAGTACGATCATCAAACGTAAGTTTATAACCCATTTGCATTAACTCTTTTCGGATCCACGCAGGAGTGCTGTCGTGAAGAAGTATAGATCCGGGTTTTGGTTTGCGATCTTCACCCCCTAATGATAACCAGAATTGATAAGTATTGATGTTGGCCGCTTCCGCAGCTTCCTGAACATTCATTCCAAATTCAACCATGTTTAAGAAAAACTGTAGAAGGTTTTGATCTTGCGTATCGCCACCTTGCACAGCAAACGACAAAAATGGTTTACCATCTTTCATGGCAAGTGTAGGAGTAAGCGTAACACGTGGTCTCTTGCCCGGCTCTACAACATTGAAAGGATTTAGTTTTGGATCCGTAACAAAACTTTGCATCCGCTGACTCATTCCTACTCCAGTCTTTCCGGCAATGCAAGAAGGTATCCATCCACCACTCGGTGTGATTGACACAACCCAGCCTTCTTTATCCGCAGCTTCCACAGATGTTGTTCCGCGCCAAACCTGATCTAAATAATTTTCATCGATAGGAGAGACAACTGTAGTATTCGATGCCTGGTTAAACTGTTTAATAAGATCGTTGTAAGGATTTACTTTTCCTTCGTGTGGATATGGATCACCCGGGGCAACCTTCGGATCATTTCGTTCCATGTTCATCGACTTCACTCTTTCTTTCGCATACTCTTTGGAGAGCAATCCTTTGATGGGTTCTTCCGGTGCGTAGTAAGGATCGCCATAATAAAAATCGCGATCAGCAAAACTCATGTTCAATACCTGATATAAAGTGTGAATGTATTTCGATGAATTATATCCCATGCTTTTCAGGTCGAAATTCTCCAGCATGTTCAATGATTGCAGAAGCATGGGCCCTTGTGTCCATTGAGAAAGTTTATAGACATCGATGCCTTTGTAATTTACCTTTAAGGGTTCTTCAATCTTTACATTCCAGGTTGCTAAATCGTTTTTGGTTATTAAGCCACCTTGCTCCTGACAACCGCGAACAAATTCAGCCGCGATATCACCTTTGTAAAAGCGATCGAAGGCAGCATAGATGGCTTCCTTTCTATTCTTACCTTTCTTCAATGCTTGTTGTTCTGTTTCCACCATTTTGCGTAGTGTCTCAAGGAGGTCAGCTTGTTTGAAAATTTCACCTTCGTAAGGTGCCTCCCTTTTCTCTCCGAGATGAGGAAGAAATACTGCTTTTGAATACGGCCATTGTTTGATGCGTTCCTTTTGACCCTCCATTGAATTTCCGGTTTGATCCATGGGATAACCTTCTGCGAGTTGCATGGCAGGTGCTAATACTTCTTTTAAACTCATCGTGCCGAATTCAGCAAGCATGGTGCAGAGACCACCGGGTGTGCCGGGTGTTACAGCAGAGAGCGGTCCATACTCAGGAGGAAAATTCATTCCCTTGTCCTTAAAGAATTGGGCGGTTGCTCCGGTTGGAGCTACGCCTAATGCATTGATGCCAATTACCTTTCCGGTTTTCGGATTGTAAATCAAGGCCTGAGTTTCTCCTCCCCAACTGAGTACATCCCACATCGTACAGGTGCTAGCCAACATCGCGCAAGCAGCATCAACAGCATTACCTCCCTTTTGAAAAATCATGGCCCCTGAAGTGGCAGCCAGTGGTTTACCTGTAATGGCCATCCAGTTCTTTCCATGAAGCACAGGCTTTTGTGTTTGCTGGGCAAATGCCACGAGTGGAAGTACGGCTGCGGTAAGTAGAATAAAAATCTTTTTCATAATGATCAGCTTAGGTTATGAAAGATAGCAGGAGAGAAGCAAATTTTATTTACCACTTGAGGAATTGATAAAAGTAAAACTGAATAAAAAACCAAGAATGAAAATACAGTTTTGGTACCTCATGTCTTGGTTAGAAAAACAAAGTGTAGGTTGATCTATTATAAGTTCCATCGCAATCAGACTATAAGTGATACTATAGCTAAACCAAATATCTTCCTCATCATCAATATCTTAAAAAAATGAAAATTGAATAGATTAGAAAAGTATATTTCTTCTTTGGAGAGTGGTGTATTGTAATAGTATAAGTTCCTCAATCAGTTTATGGTAATATCTCGAAAATGATTTCAATTGATTGATGAAATGAGGATTTTTATACACAATAATTTTGAATTTTTATTTCACTTTTTCTTCACATCTGTATGTCTTGTTTAATCAGTTTATATAGTTGATTCATCGAATCATGTTTGGAAATTCATCAGGATACTTTCTTATTGTACGTGATTTGGAAAGGGAGCCAAACAATCCATTTATTTTTTAAAAACAATTTCTAACAATTTAAATTTAGAATGAAAGGCCTATGAAAATATTGAAGAAGATTAATCTCACGTTTATAGCATCAGTTTTTCTGTGTGTAGCGTGTGATGACAATAATATTGTTCCGACTGCCCCAGTAGTAACCAATAATACTGTAGCATCTACAAATCAGGTAGAAATCATAAATGGCATACCAGTTGATATTGGAGGTACGCACAAGCCTTATGTACTTGGCTCAACTGCAGCCAAGTATGGTTATTATCTATATAGACCTTCTGGTTATTCGACTGCCTCTGCCAAGTATCCGCTGTTAATATTTTTGCATGGGCAAGGAGAAAGAGGTGACGGCACGAATTCACTCACCGTATTGAATAAAGTTTTAAATACAGGAATTCCCAAACTTATTAAGGACAAGAAATGGAATCCGACAAACCCAATGCTAGTGGTTTCTCCACAATACTTTGATGCAACAGGTGTTCCTACGAATTGGGGAGGTGGCAATCCGGAAGTGCTCAAGGAGTTTATCAAATACATGATTGATCATTATCGTGTTGACCCAAGGCGTATTTACCTAACAGGTCTAAGTGCTGGTGGAAATGGTATTTGGGATTACCTCTCG
>DAIQPD010000228.1:0-6432 GCA_036787535.1 Chryseolinea sp. | reverse complement strand
ACCACTATAGCAATGCGTGTTATGAGTTTCAGTTTTTTCATGATTGAGTTTTTAAATTAGACCCCGCCCGGTTATCCTCGGGACGGGGCCTTTCAACCTGTTAACTATGAAATCAATCTATTTACCAGCACCTGCATTCTGGTCTTCGATTTTACCGGTTGAAAACTTTAATGGTGTATTGCTACCCGCAGGAGATACGCGCATGTATCCTTGCATTTCTTGGTGCAACGCGGAACAGAAGTCTGTACAATAGAAAGGTACTACACCGGCTTCGGTGGGTTGCCATTTCAATGTTTGTGTTTCGCCTGGCATGATTAGTATTTCAGCATTCAATGCACCCTTAATGGCAAAGCCGTGGGGCACATCCCAATCCTGCTCAAGATTCGTTACGTGGAAGTAGACATCATCGCCCACCTTCACACCTTCTATATTGTCAGGTGTTAAGTGAGAACGAATGGCGGTCATGTACACATGTACCTGGTTTCCTTTACGTTCAACACGCGCCTGACCTTCACCTTTTGCAGCGTACGGATTTTCGTTTTCTTCAATCTTGTAAATTTTCGTTGTGTTGCCTGAGATTAAACTCGCGGGTATAGCTTCCGCGTAGTGTGGCTCTCCTGTGGTGGGAAAGTCAAGTAGCAGTTGCATCTTATCTCCGGAGATGTCATAAAGTTGAGCCGACTGAGTTAGTTCGGGACCCGTTGGTAAATAACGATCTTTTGTGATTTTGTTATAGGCTATAACATATTTTCCGTGTGGCTTTGACGTTGGTCCTCCAGGAACACTCAAGTGACCAATAGAATAATACGTGGGTACTCTATCCAATATCTCTAACGTCTTAACATTCCATTTAACAATTTCAGAGGATACAAAGAAAGACGTGTAAGCGTTTCCCTTTTCATCAAATTCAGTGTGAAGTGGGCCGAGACCAGGTTTTTTCACTTCACCATGAAGAGCTGATTCGTATTTTATAACGGGTATTCCGTTGAAGTCACCTTCATATTCTTTTTTGGCAATGGCATTCTGAATTTTGGAGAACGAAAATACCGGCATCATCGCGGCTAATTTTCCGCTGCCCACAATATACTCTCCGGATGGATCAACATCACATCCATGAGGTGATTTTGGACACGGTATAAAATAGACGAGGTCAGACAATTCCTGAACATCCAGAACTGTCACTTCGTTTTCCATCACCGTGGTGGCCGAGTGTGTTTTCTCACTATAGGTATTGTGCGCATATTTTACCTTTTCAATCTTACCTTTTCCTGCAGCAAGGTATTCTTCGGCTTTTTTCCAATTCACGGCCATGATAAAGTCTTTGTCTTTTTGAGAGGCGTTTACTTCAAGCAGGGTATAGGCCTGTTCAGTATTGTAGCATGAAAAGAAAAACCAACCATGAGAAGGGCCTTTGCCAGCACGGCTTAAATCAAAATTGAAACCTGGCGTTCTCAATTGAAAGGCGATGTTCATATGACCTGTCTGGGGATCAACTTTAATAAAACTGATGGAGCCTTTAAAGTTCTCTTTGTATGAACTGATGGGAACATCCTTTTCTCCCATTGGAACACTGAAACGTGTTCCGGCCACCAGGTATTCTGTGTTCTCTGTTATAAAAGGAGACGAGTGATTACCACCACTGTTGGGTATCTCCAGAATTTCTTCTGTTCTGAATGATTTAAAACTTACACGTGCTACGCGTGGCGTGTTGTTCCCGTTGGCAAAAATCCAGCGGCCATCGTGCTCACCCTTTGTGGTAGAAAGTGCAATGTGGTGCAAATCATCCCAGGGTACAAAGCCGTGAGATGTATTCAGCATGGGTTTTGTCTCTTCGCTAAATCCGTAACCATTTTCGGGTGATAAAGAAAATACAGGTAGGATTCTGAATAATCTCCCTGACGGAATTCCATAGATGCCAATCTGGCCATTGAAACCACCAGATACTACGTTATAAAACTCATCATACTTCCCTGGGGCTACATATACCTTCGATGCAGCATCGCCAATTGTTACTTCTATCGGCCCCTTGGGCTTGCAACTGTTGAACGTGAGGGCCGAGCTGGCTGCCAACACGAGCAATCCATATATTCTACTTGTTTTCATAGTTGTTGTTTTATACGTCTAGCATTATTTTGATTCAGGTGAAGGAGGTAAGAGTACAGCATCAATAACATACACGATGCCATTGGATGCTTTAACAGAACCTAGAACATTGGCCCCGTTAATCGTAATTTTTCCGTCTTTCTTATTCAGTACAACGTCTCCGCCATTTACCTGATTGAGTTTCATACCGTCCTGAACCATCGTTTCGCTGATCACTCCTACATACACATGGTATTGAAGAATGTCCTGAAGTTTTTCTTTGTTTTCCGGCTTTAATAAATCGTCAACAGTTCCGGCTGGGAGCTGATCAAACGCAGCATTGATTGGCGCAAAAACGGTGAAGGGTCCTGCGTTAGAAAGGGCATCCACCAACTCACCCGCTTTCACTGCTGCTACCAAAGTGCTGTGATCAGCTGAACCAACGGCCACCTGAACTACATTGGGTGCAGACTCACTGTCGCTTACGGTTGATTGACCACCACCGACTTCTTCTGGAGCAGCCGATGCCTCCGGTACGGTTGATTGTTGCTGACCACAAGAAAAGAGTGCCATCAACACACCAATTGTTAATATGTTTTTCATAATTATTTTCATGTCCTTTTGATTAAGATTGGAGTCCTATTTCTCACCATCATTCTGACGCATGAACTCGAGAATATCACGGGCATCACCGACCGAAACATTTTGGTTGGGCATGCGCATTAAACACAACTCAAGAAGTTTTTGTGCTTCCGGATCTTTATCCAGCATGACATCTACATTGGTAATCATGTTCATGACCCATTCCGGTTTTCTGCGCTTTGTAACGTCCTTCCATCCTGGACCAACTACACGCATTTCGTCCAGCTTATGACAAGCCTGACATTTCATCTCGTAGATGGCTTTGCCTCTCCCGATCCGATCTTGCTCCAGGGGAGTGTTGAGGGTAACAGAAGTTACCTGCCCTAAACCTTTTGACAGGTCTGAATTTTCTGCCACGGCATTGGTTTTCGCCTCTTCACCATGAATACTTTCATAGGATTCAGATTCGGCTTCAGTTTCTTCTGGTTTTGGTTTGTCTGGAGAGCAGGCTACCATCAAACCCATGAAAATAAATGGAATTAACTTTTTCATCTTTTTTCTTAATTGTTAGTTATAGTTTACGAGGTTTTTTTCGGTACGAAAGTACAGCATGAAGGAGCATATGCTTTATGATCTGAATCACATGAATTGCCTACAATTTGAGATCGAATATTCTTTGCTGCTTCAGGTCCTATACAGTTATCAATTGTTGCAATTGACAGTGCCCGTTTTAAGAAAATCAGGCTCAGTTATGGACGGCTCCGCTGTAAAGCGTGCTGTTGATACGATGGAGAAAAATCTATAGTTGAACTGTTTAACGATCGATAAAATTCTTACCGGAAGTGTCCTTCCAATACAAGTCATCATGAGGGGAAATTTTAACTGGATTTTTCGTTCCTGATTTTAGCAACGGTGCATGAGAGTAGAATGATGAAATAAAGCAGAATACTGATAACGGAAATCAACCCACTCCATAAACGAATGAAGTGAGGTATGATAGCCATATCAGCCAATATCCGAAGCGCGATGGAAGAAAGCATTGTAAGTAGTGGAAAATAGAGTAGCGGATGATAGGGTTTAATAGTAAATCCAAGAACGCCGGGAAGGATAAAAGGGCCATGAGCAAAGATCATGGTAAAGGCAAACCCCAGAAAGAAGGTATGTACAATCGCATCGTAGGCAAATGGAAGATCAGGTAAAGTAATCATAAGAGTTCCGGTAATGATGAGCGACAGGCATCCGGCCAGTAGCGCATAGGCGGAGAAACGAGTTAGCCCGTCTTTTTTTAAAGCGACTGAAATTATATCATGACGGATTAGCCAAAGCCCAACTGAAATCAACGATATGCCCGCAAAGTATTTTCCAATTCCGTGAAAGGGAAGAAAAATACCCATTAGAAAAAGTAGAGCAAAGCCAACAAGAATGTTTTTGTTTTTTCTGGTGACAGGTAAAAATTTT
The DNA here is from genome assembly GCA_036787535.1 of Chryseolinea sp. Classification (GTDB taxonomy): domain Bacteria; phylum Bacteroidota; class Bacteroidia; order Cytophagales; family Cyclobacteriaceae; genus Chryseolinea. Next base: position 2,310 of record DAIQPD010000228.1, on the reverse strand, counting down.
GAGAGTTCAAGTCGCTCTCCCACAATAATGAAGAGTATAAAACCCATCCACCATGGAAAGACCAGGGGATAAAATTGCTTTGCAATCAACAGGCTGTGACCAATGATTTGACAACATGCTCCCACAAGCATAAATATCAGGGAAAGATCGTTCGGTTGCTTCCTTAAATATAGTATAAAGACAACAAGGAGTCCTGCGGAACCAATAACAAGAAAGCTTAAGCCTATGTAATAGAACCCTGGTACAAGCATCACCAAACTAAGTGAGTTTAATATAGGGAGTAGATACAGTACCGGTCGCTTTAGTGGAATTACCTTTTCTAATAAGATCAATGTTCCGAGAAAACCACCTACCATAATGGCTCCGTGATGAACCGCTATTTCATTCATTGGGAACTCCCAACCGATACGGATTAACCCGGCCAGCATACCAGTAACTAAATTTGCAAATGCGAATAGCATAAAGGGAAGCCGAATCTTTATCATGACAACTTCAACGGGTTACAAAACAATGTTAATCTTTCTGTCGCGATGGTTAAAATCATTTTTTGAGCTATAAAGTCTGAATCGTATTGTGCATTTTAGTTTGAATGCATTGAAAATGAAAGGTCTGATTATCTCAACAATGGATATTGTATGAAACTGTTTCAGCACTTGCGTTAGCCTGTTTTGCCAAGTTTGCTATTGGCCATGACCTCTTTTTCAAGAGCCATGATTTTTGGAAATAGAATATTATTTTCCAGATGAATGTGTGTAAGGAGATCTTCCTCAAATTCCTGAAGCCTCTTATATAAGAGCGTATAAGAACTACACGCCTTTGGAGGAAGAGTATAATTTCCGCACAGTTCTCTCAGTTTGATCAGGCATTGGCTGGCGTATTCATGTTCCGCTTTCATAACTTCAATCGGGTGGATGAGTGAGTAACCAATTTCATCGATCTTTTCCCGATAACACGGAGGCAGGTGGTCATTCAGTTTCGTCAGCTTAGCAACAGCAGGAAATAAAATAACCTCTTCTTTATACATGTTTTGAGATAGTTCTGCTGAAAGAATTTCAAATTGTGTATGAATGTCCACCAATTCAGGATGTAGTGCGCCATGCACGGCCATGACTTTCTTTGTTAGAAATGAAATTTCGGGTGTAACTTTTTTTACATACATGTGATGATTCGCAATGATGTAGTTGGCCAGAAGCTCCATCGGCCAGTCCTTCACTCTGATCTTCACGGGTTGGGTATCGGTAATTCCCTGATTTAACTGCTCGATAATGTTTTCCTGGTTGACATTTGCCCTGCGACAGGCCTCCTCGAAGTTGAGTTTACCATTGCAGCAATAATCAATTTTGAATTTTTCAAATACCTTGATAGAACCTGGATTTCTGTTTATAATTTCCGAGACTGAGGTTACCCGTATGTTTTGGTCTTTCATATTATGGACTAATCCGTTATCTACTTTTCGTCTGAATTGTCTGCGTTCACATTTTCTGAATGGCTGATAACTTTTCCGTTTTTGACAGGAGAACCATTCATAGCGATGTGGATTTTGTCTTTTAAACTTCCTGACCGTGAAACAATAAACCAGGCCAGAGGAATAACACCGCCAACAACAAATAGAGATCCACCCACAATGCGCATCCAGGTTAAGGTCTGAAAGGGGGTACTCTCAATGAATTGGTTACTGCGGCCAAACCATAACCCTTTCTCAAGTACGGCATTGAATTGTAAAATACCTGCCGGAAACAAATCCAAAAACACCATTAACAGAAGCCCTACGTTGATAGACCAGAACGATACTGAAATAAGTTTTGGATTCCATTGTTTGGGTTCAAACAATAACTGGCAACAGAAAAGTATAGCGGCTAACGAAAGATTTCCGTAGACACCCATTAAGGCCGCATGACCATGATTTACGGTTAGGTATGTACCGTGTTCATAATAGTTTGCAATAGGTAAGTTGATGATAAAGCCCATCACCCCAGCCCCGAAGAAGTTCCAGAAGTTTACACCGATCAAAAACAGGAACACTTCTGAAAAACCAAAACTATTACTTTGATATCCATTTCCATTTTCAATTTCATTTTTCTCCAGTTGCTTTGGCAATTTGCTGAAGCGCCACGCCTCCAACGTTAGTAAAATCAAAGGAACAACCTGAAGTGTTGAGAACACTGATCCTAGCGCCATAGTAAAGACTGGCTTTGCATTCCAATAAAAGTTATGGGAGATACCCAGGAGACCTGATCCCAGGAAAAGTAAACAAGCCAGATAAATTACGCGAATCGCAGCCTGCACACTGACCAGTCCCATCAGGACCAT
>DAIQPD010000227.1:0-6434 GCA_036787535.1 Chryseolinea sp. | reverse complement strand
ACTATCGCGCGTGCAATACCTACCAATTGCTGTTGTCCTCCACTAAGTTGTTCAGGAAATAAATCCTTCTTTGCTACCATGTTAAAACGATCGAGCATCTCAGCCACCATGCTCTTGCGTTGTGCTCCACTTACACCTTTATACAGAAGTGGTGTTTCAATGTTTTCATAAACCGTTAGCTCATCAATTAAATGATAGGCCTGAAAAATGAAGCCGATATAATTTTTGTGCATCTCTGACTTCGCCTTTTCGCGCATTTTATGCACGGGTTCATCAAAGAAATAATATTCACCGGCTGAGGGTTCATCGAGCATACCGATGATGTTCATTAAGGAAGATTTACCTGCCCCGCTCGGCCCCATAATCGTTACAAACTCGCCCTGTTTAATTTCCAGGTTTGCGCCTTTTAAAATGAATGTGCGCTGAAAACGGGAATCAACATACTTATCTATGTCTACTAGTTTAATCATGGTTTGAGATTGTAAAATGAACTATTAAGGATGTTTCGGGCTTGATTGCCAACAATAATGCCAAGGGAAATTCCAGCTTTAAACGCTGAAAAGAGGAACAGAACCAATGATGTTCGTCCGGTTATGCAATTTGGTGTCCGGAAACGGATGGATATTACAATTACCTTCAAAGGACGATCCGAAGCGTCCTTCAAGGGCATCAGAGGTCAAATCTTTTAAACTTTATACTACTGCCCTGCCGGCTTTCTTGTCTTTACTTTTTCGCGGATAAAATTTCCAACCTTCTTGCCTTGATCCAATCCAACTACACAAGCAGGTGTGTAATGAATTCCTCCATACATGCGGCTAACAGCAGCTTCTTCCGAAGCATCAAAAAACGAATCAAAGCTTCTTGCTTTCATGCCAAACTCAACCTCGGTAGAATCAGTAAATGAGAAGTTCTCGCCAAATAAATCAGTTAGTGCTGTTGCGGCAGATCCTGAAATAACACTATGCCCGCTGGTATGCTCAGGGAAAGGAGGCGTTTGAAGTAGCGGCACCCAATTCTCATCAATGTATTGATTGATGTAGGTTTCTGGCCTGATCAATTTGCTTCTATATTTTTCATCCCAGCAAACAATAAATCCGTCAACCAATGACAGGGCAACACGAACATATGCTTCTGCTGATTGAACGAAATCCGCTTTTGCTTTTTCACAAGCGACATGCGTGATATTCATCCAATGCCCACCAGGAGATATTTTTTTTGTGGCAAACATCACATGACCCTTCACGTTCAACATAAATGGATTACAATCCCAGAAGGAAGCAATCTCGCGCTGCTCGGTTGTTAAGTTTACACCAATATCATGAACCTCTAATGCTTCTTTATAAAACTGACTATTCTTATCCGTTGAAAACACTGTTGGTGGAGTCGGTATAAATTGATTTGCTGAATCTATTGCAAATGGTCTGATCTTATTCCAATGCGGTTCTATCGCATCCATGTAAGCCGGGGGTGTAGGCTTCCAGGTAGCAGGGTCATCTTCTATTGAATACTTAGGAAAAGATCGGCTTTGCTTATAGTTATCTTTACCTGACCAGGCAAGTACATGATCAGCTACTTGTGTTCCATACGCAATAGATCGCTCATACACGTCCTCCGGCATACCCGTATCCTTATACTCCTGAAATATTTTCTCATAGAATTTATCCATCATGTCATCCGAAAAAACCAATGTCTTTCCGATTTTCAATGCAGCCTGTACCGCTCCAAGAGAAAAACAATACTCAACTCCAGCTTCGGGCTGAGGAACAGCTCCGAGTCCATTCAATTGGCCAGCAAGCGTAACATACTGATCATTTTTATGAATAGAAACCTCGTATGCAGCAACACTCATATACGTATAGATCCGTGCAGCAACAGGCGGGGATAATATATCATGCACGATAACATCTGTTACCTGCTTTACTGAACGATGTAGGAATTCCGGATTCTCTGCTTTCGATCTCCAGTTATCATTATTCTTTGAACATGAAACAAAAACCGCACTGATAATGAAACACGAAACAATAAAATTCTTCATTTTAAACTGCTTAATTGAAATTCAAAATTAACAAACACAGCAATGTAACAAATGATTTTTATCATAACTCGTTTACTTCACAACAAAGTCAGTCATTTCTAATACACAACCATATTTTGAATGGATTTTAATTTTTTAGGCCATTTAATCAAATGCTTCACGATACCATTATCGGTAATTTGCAATCCTCCTAAACCAAAAAAACAGTCTGCAACATACCGCCTCCCGTTGCGAAAGATGGATTTGCTTCTCCTGCAGTCTCAGTCAATACACCGAAAGGAGCCTGAAAATACCTATCCTCATTTCCTTATTTTATAAAAAGTTATCCAATCATTATTGCGCACAAAAACCAGCTTGAACCCATTCTTTGTTTTCAAGCGACTTATATGACGAACCTCACCTTCAATCTTCAAACCCGATTGCACCGAAGACAATGCGGTAAAATTATTTTTGCCATCACCTAAAAGGACCAGGCCATGCAGTGCATCATACCTACCCACTTCTGGTTTTACAGCAAACAAATTTCCACCAAGAATTATATCTTTCGTTCCATCTTTATTAAGATCAAAAATCGCGATGCCATAAACAGGAGATACCTGTGCTTGTACAGGTAAAGGTTTCAACTCAAATCCTTCCCTCCCATTATTTATTAACACAGAAGTTTTTGCTTCCCTGAATTTCAATGCAGTAGCGTTCTCCAGAAGCGTGTTGTCGAAAATATCTTTTATTGATTTTCCTGCATATTCTTTATAATACACAAACTGCTTCTTTAGCGAACTCATTTGTTTAACGACATCCTGACGCAACGCCATCGTGTATTCTTCTTCACCATTTCTAAATGTAAAAATGGGTTCGATTGAACCATTTTGGTCAAAGTCATTTACATATAAGGTAATTACAGAATCGGCAGTGGGACGAAACTTAGAATTTAATCCAAGATTTCCGATTACAAAATCCATGTCACCATCATTGTCGATATCATCAGAAACAATTTTATTCCACCAGCCCTGAGTATTAGAAAGACCATTGATGTCGTCTTGTCGAACCAGTTTTTTTCCATCGTTCACAAAAAGCGTTATGGGCATCCATTCACCAATAACCAAAAGATCCGAAAATTCATTTCCATCATAGTCGAACCATACTGCATCTGTGACCATACCCAGTTTTTTAAACTCGGGTGCAAAGGTTGATGAAGCATCCGTAAAGTTTCCTTTACCATCATTTAGCAATAAAAGCTGATCGCAAGGCAAACCATAGTGAGACGGTACTACACGAGTTCCTACAAATAAATCAAGATCACCATCATTGTCTACATCAACCGGACGAACACAACTTCCACTCTGATAAAGTCGCGGAATTTTATTCTCAGTCTTCACAAAGTTTGGGACACCTTTTATCAATCCTTTGTTTTCAAAAAGATAATCCTGATGTGAGGGTGACTGAGAAGTATTTTCTGATCCTCCGGTTACAACATACAAATCAAGATCCTTATCACCATCGGCATCAAAGAAAACGGCATCAACATCGTCCGATGATATTTCATCTTTAACAAGGTGTTGAACGAGCGAAAAACCTCCATTCTGATTTTGGATATACATTGCGCCTGGTGACGTTACTGAACCACCCAAATAAAAATCATCTAATCCATCCTTGTTTAAATCGGCTTGAGTAAAGGCAGGACCTAAGGTGGACATCATGTGATACAGCAACCGGTCCCTATCAAAATCATTAAAATCATTTTCAATATGCTGAATGGTTGTGTCATTCAATTGAACTAACAAAGAAGAACTTTTTTGTGTACGTTGCTTTAAAATTAGTTTTGCATCCTCTTCTTTGAGATTTAATAATTGATCTGCTCTTACAGATCGCAATACCTGGTATCTGGAATCAGGCCAGGTTACAATTAAACTATCTACTTGCTGTTGAATGCCTAATCCAATCAGCATTTTATAATCCATGCTGGACTGAAATCCGCGAATGGGCATATGATCCAAATAAATTATTTCGCCAGCGACAAATGCTTTGACAGATGCACCAAGTCCGTATGTATTTTTACCTAAACCACTAAACTTAATTGCCAGATAATGATGTTTTAGTTTTTCCTGCGATTTATTCTTGTATACAAACAATTCCTGATTCACATTATTTATAATGAGGTCAAGATCACCATCGTTATCAAGGTCTCCGTAAGCTGCTCCGTTTGAAAAGCTTGGCTCAGCAAGACCCCATTCGGAAGCCACATTCTTATACTGCCAATCTTTTGTTCTGGCAAACATGGAGTTACTCAGTTTAACAGAAGGCATGTTGTCTGTAAATTGTTTGAAGTCAATTTTCTTTCCTTCAATTGCCGCTCGCATTTGATCGCTACCGCCCAGGTATTCAACAAAATCCTGATTGATAACATCTTTATAAATTCCGTTGCAAACAAATATTTCTTTGTAAAGATCATTGTTAAAATCGGCCATCAAAGCACCCCAGCTCCAATCGGTAGCATCCACTCCGGCTAATGCTCCTACCTCACTGAACGTACCGTCTTTATTGTTCATGTGAAGCATGTTGCGCATAAACTGATGATAGTACCCATTCTTCAGTCGGAGTTGATACACATCATACGTTTCAAATGCAGTGAGTGTCTTCAAGCGATATGGATCCAAGGGCAACATATCGGTAGTGAAAATTTCGGGGTACCCATCATTGTTCATGTCCGCCAGATCCGCACCCATAGAAAACATACTGATGTGACCCATATAATTTTCTAATTCTTCACTATAGGTTCCATCCTGATTATTAATATATAAATAATCACGCTCATAAAAATCGTTTGATACATAGAGGTCTGGCCAGTTATCCTGATTTACATCGCCCACTGTAACACCTAACCCAAAACCAATTACACTTCCATAAATTCCAGCAGTCTCGCTCACATCAACAAAATGATCATGGTCATTTCTGTAAAGCTTATGGCCTCCAAACTCATCGCGTTCCTGACGAAGGTTACGGTATCCTAAACTTGATGCTGGTCGGTACGAATTATTGAGAACGTAACAATCTAAATCTCCATCTTTATCATAATCAAAAAATGCTGCATGGGTGCTGAACCCTTTGTCCGCAAGGCCGTATTCTTTTGCCATCTCAACAAAGGTTAAATCTCCTTTATTAATAAATAGCTCGTTCTCCCGATTACCTCCTTTTACATCGCCTGCATTGGATACATAGATATCCAACAAACCATCACCATTGATATCCACAATACTTACCCCGGTTGACCATGCTTTTGCTCCGTTGACACCCGCCTTTTCCGTAATGTCTTCAAACTGCCAATTGCCTTTATTGAGAAATAACTTATTACTACCCATGTTTGAAGTGAGGTACACATCGGCCAGACCATCATTATTGAAATCCCCTATTCCTACGCCTGCTCCATTGTAAAAATTATGATACCGAAATACATCGAAATCCTCTGACAATTTCAGATCATTAATAAATTCAATTCCGGTTTCTTCAGCATTAAGCCTTTCAAAAAGTGCATTCTTATTATTTACGCCAACAACTTTATCGTCTTCAGCTTTAGAACAAGCTCCAACGATTAGCACCAAAAGAAGTAGAAAACGCAACATGGATTGGTTTGAAATGTGATCTAAAAATAAGAAGGCACGTAAACTTACGTGCCTTCTTCAGTATAAAAAATGAATAAAATTATTTAATACTAGTTTAATTCGAGTATCAGCGCGGTTTGCGCTGGCACCATTAACTGGTCTATTGAATGCTCGCCTGTGCCCAGTATATCTTTTGCTTTTGTAAAGTTTCTGAGGTTCTCTTTAAAGCGATCCATTTTCAATAGTTTGTCTGACTTATTACCATTAATGATCACCATTACTGATTTAAGTGCGTTGGTTCTAAAGTATACATAGACGTTATCTTCTGGTATGTAGTGAATCAGTTTTCCCGAGTGAATAACGGTTTGATCCTTCCTCCAATTCAACAGTTTTTTCATGAAATCATAAACTTCATTCTGCTCTGGTGTTCTACCTTCTTTTGAAAATGAATTAATGGCATCGCCCGACCATCCACCCGGAAAATCCTTTCTAATTTCAGAATGATTACCTCCGTCTCCATCCATTAACAACTCCGTGCCATAATAAAGTTGTGGCACACCTCGCGTAGTCAATAAAAAGGTAAGTGCCATTTTAAGCTTCTTTACATCACGACCAATAGAAAGGTAAAAGCGAGTAAGGTCGTGATTATCAAGAAAGATAAGATTGCTATTGGCATCCGGATACAAAAAATCCTGACCCAATAAATTATAGATCCGAGCCATACCTGAATCCCATCCTCCTTCTTCATTCAGCGATTGAGGTAATGCGAAGTACAGTGGAAAATCAGTAACGGAAGGTAAGTA
>DAIQPD010000226.1:0-6458 GCA_036787535.1 Chryseolinea sp. | reverse complement strand
CAATTGGATTTCTGACTTTAACGCACCCTCAATTCTATGCTTCTCAGCAATGATTGCGCGGATTGCGTTCGAGTCTTCATCGTTCCATTCTTTTACCTTTTTATCCCAGTCTACACCGGCAGTAGTAAGAATGTTTTGGGCTGATCTACGACCAATACCAAAAATGTACGTGAGACTGATCTCGCCTCTCTTGTTGTCCGGAATATCTACACCAGCTATACGTGCCATAGTCTTTTAACCTTGTCTTTGTTTAAACCTAGGATTCTTTTTGTTAATCACAAACAGTTTGCCCTTGCGCCTAATGATCTTACAGTCTGCGCTTCGCTTCTTAACGGATGCTTTAACTTTCATAATCTTTTACTTGTATCTAAATACAATTCTACCTTTTGTTAAATCATAAGGAGACATTTCAAGTCTCACTTTATCGCCTGGCAAGATTCGGATATAATGCATCCTCATTTTACCAGAAATGTGTGACAGTACTTCGTGACCGTTTTGCAGTTGCACCCTGAACATTGCGTTCGATAATGCTTCTACGATCGTACCGTCTTGCTCTATTGACTTTTGTTTCGCCACTTATATGAATAATTTTCTTCTATATACTCGTGCGTTGTCAATATCTCGGTTTCATTCTCATACACGGCTACCATGTGCTCAAAGTGTGCTGAGGGCTTTCGGTCGGAAGTTCTTATTGTCCAACCATCACGCTCCTGAACTACATTCTTTGTGCCTCGGTTAATCATGGGTTCAATCGCGAAAACCATTCCGGGAACAATCTTCACTCCTTTTCCACGCTTTCCATAGTTTGGTACTTCCGGATCTTCATGAAGATTTTTACCAACTCCATGTCCAACCAACTCCCTTACTACACCGTATCCAAAGCCTTCTACATAAGTTTGAATAGCACTACTAACATCTCCAATTCGATTGCCGGCTTTCGCCTGCTCAATACCTCTATACAGAGAATCGTAGGTTCTGTTTAAAAGAAGCAAAGTTTCTACGCTTACACCCATCAATGGATATGTGTAAGCCGAGTCACTGTGGTATCCTTTAAAGTACACTCCACAATCTATTGAAATGATATCAGCGTCTCTGATTTCATAGGCTCCTGGAAATCCATGAACCACTACTTCATTCACTGAAATACAAAGGGTAGCAGGGAAACCATTGTAATTTTTAAACGATGGTGTACCTCCGTTGTCCCGAATGAATTCCTCAGCAAGTTTATCCAGATCCTTAGTTCGAACGCCAGGCTTAACTTGCTTGGCTACCTCCCCATGAGCTTTGCCCAAAATCTGAGCACTCTCTTTAATAATCTGAACTTCCTCTGACGACTTTAAGTGAACCATTCAACTATTAGGCCGCAGCAAATTGAGAACGTCCTTTTACTCTTCCAGACTTCATCATACCTTCATAATGCCTCATTAAAAGGTAGCTTTCTATTTGTTGAAGAGTGTCTAAAACAACACCCACTAAGATCAACAACGAAGTTCCACCAAAGAACTGAGCGAAGTTCTGACCAACCCCTGCCCTCACTGCGAATGCTGGAAGCACCGCAATAACACACAAGAAGATTGCACCTGGAAACGTAATCCTTGATAATACTGTATCTATAAACTCAGCAGTTTGTTGCCCTGGTTTAATACCAGGAACAAATCCACCGTTTCTTTTCAAGTTGTCAGCAATGTCATTCGAATTGATTGTGATTGCTGTGTAGAAAAAAGTGAACACAAGAATCATAATCGCAAAGAGCAAACTGTATTGCCATGAATAGGGATCTGAAAAAGCCGATCTTAATGATGCACCTAAATCACTGTCTGACCAAAGTCCACCAACAAACGTTGGGATGAACATCAAAGCCTGAGCAAAAATAATAGGCATTACACCAGCAGAGTTAAGCTTCAATGGAATAAACTCGCGTTTTCCTCCATATAACTTATTTCCAATTACCTGCTTCGCATATTGAATAGGTATTCTTCTGGTTGCTTGCGTTAGGGCAATTACCGCTACTACAATTCCGAACAGAACAAACATTTCAACAATAAAGAAGATTGCTTTTCCTGGCCACTTATCTGTAATCTCAGATACTAATGAAATCGGTAGTCTTGAAACAATACCAATCATAATCAGCATTGAAATTCCATTACCGATACCTTTATCTGTGATGCGTTCTCCTAACCACATACAGAACATTGTGCCTGCAATAAGGATAACAACCGATGATATGTAAAAGAACGTTCCTGGGTTAATAATTACAGAAGGTTCCAATGCTCCCTTCAAATAGCTATACCCTTGGAATACTGTTATTAAAATGGTTAATACTCTTGTGTATTGATTCAATCTCTTTCTACCAGAATCACCTTCCTTCTGAAGTTTCTGGAAATAGGGAACAGCAAATGATAAAAGTTGTACAACAATCGATGCGGATATGTAAGGCATAATGCCCAGCGCAAAGATGGAAGCATTGTTAAATGCACCGCCTGAAAAGTTGTTAATAAATCCTAAGATACCTTGCGTGTTACGATCAGGATCCAATCGATTTGCATCGATGCCTGGCAACACGATAAAAGAACCAACTCTGAAAATAATTAAGAACCCAATTGTATTCAGAATCCTAACCCTCAGGTCTTCTATTGAAAATATATTCTTTATGGTCTCTAGGAAACGCTTCATTACTTCACGGTTGTCACAGTTCCACCAATTTTTTCAATTGCTTCAGTTGCTGTTGTAGAAAAAGCGTGTGCTTCAACATTCACCTTAGCCTTTATCTCGCCTCTACCCAACACTTTCACTTTATCTGATTTGTTCACTACACCTTGCTCGATCAAAATTGCTAAGGTAAGGTCTGTTGATTTCAACTTCTCAGATAAAGCCTCAAGCACATCAAGGTTAAGAGCCTTGAAGTAAACTTTATTGTTGTTCTTAAAACCAAATTTAGGAATACGTCTCTGTAAAGGCATTTGGCCTCCTTCAAAACCAGTCTTTTTAGAATAACCTGATCTTGATTGAGCTCCTTTATGTCCACGACCAGATGTGCTACCACCAGATCCTTGGCCTCTGCCTAATCTCTTATTTGTGCGTACCGAACCTTCAGCCGGTGATAATGTATGCAGTTTCATATTAAAGCGCTTTTACCGTGATAAGGTGATTTACCTTTTTAATCATACCGGCAATCTGAGGAGTTAATTCTACCTCAACCGACTTATTTATTCTTCCAAGACCAAGAGCCTTAATGGTACGCTGTTGCGTATCAGGGCGCTTTATCATACTTCTGGATTGTGTGATCTGTACCTTCGCCATGTCTACTATCCGTTAAATACTTTTGATAAAGAAATACCTCTGTTCTTTGCCACTGTAAAAGCATCGCGCATATTTGTCAAAGCTTTAAAGGTTGCTTTTACCACGTTGTGTGGATTTGAAGATCCTTTAGACTTTGCCAATACGTTGTGAACTCCAGCACTTTCCAATACTGCACGCATCGCACCACCTGCTATAACTCCAGTACCTGGAGAAGCTGGCTTTAGCAAAACGAATCCACCTCCGAATTTACCAGTTGAATCGTGTGGAACTGTTCCATTAATAATGGGCACTTTCACCAGATGTTTTTTTGCATCATCTATACCTTTAGTAATGGCATCCGTTACTTCATTGGCTTTACCAAGTCCATAGCCTACCACACCATTTCCATCGCCCACAACAACAATCGCTGCGAAACTAAACCTACGCCCGCCCTTTACCACTTTTGCTACACGCTCAATGGCTACGACTCTCTCTTTGAGATCAATTTCGCTGGCTTTTACTGTGCTAATATTGCTTACTGACATATTTCAGTTACTTAGAATTTCAAACCACCCTCTCTGGCACCTTCTGCCAAAGCTTTGATATTTCCGTGATACAAGTATCCGTTACGATCGAACACTACAGTAAGAATTCCGGCTGCAGCACTTTTCTCTGCAATCTTCTTTCCAACTGCCTTTGAGTTCTCCATATTCAAACCTGCCTTGTCGCCAAGTTCTACTGTTGAAGATGCAGCAAGAGTTGAACCTGTGCTATCATCTATTATCTGAGCGTAAATCCCATGGTTGCTTCTGAAAACAGATAACCTTGGTCTTTCAGTTGTTCCTGTAATCTTCTTACGAACACCCTTCTTAATTCGCTCTCTTCTCTCTGTATTCTTGCCTGCCATAGTATTCTATGATGCTTATTTAATTATTATTTAGCTGCAGTCTTACCTGCCTTTCTACGTACAAACTCCCCAGTAAAGCGAATACCTTTTCCTTTGTATGGTTCAACCTTACGAAGTGATTTGATTTTAGCTGCTACTTGTCCAAGCAATTGCTTGTCAATACCCTCAAGGATAATTGTTGGATTTGCTCCCTTCTCTTGAGTGGCCACAACTTTTATCTCGGATGGCACTGCTACAAACACATTGTGAGAATAGCCTAAGCTAAGTTCCAATACATTTGACTGTGCTGTTGCCTTATACCCTACCCCAACTAATTCAAGTTGTTCCTTATATCCTGTAGAAACACCAACTACCATGTTGGAAATCAAAGCACGATACAATCCGTGCAAAGACTTGTGACGCTTCTGTTCTGTTGGACGCTCAATCGTAATTACACCTGCTTCATTTTTGACACTGAAATCAGGATCAATTGATTGATGTAATTCACCCTTTGGGCCCTTCACAGAGACCTTATTGTTTTCCTTAGAGAAACTAAATGTTACTCCACTTGGAATTGATATCGGTTGTTTACCTATTCGTGACATGTCTTTCCTTTATTAATAGACGTAACACAAAACTTCTCCACCTACATTCATTGTGCGGGCCTCCTTATCAGTAATAACACCTCTCGATGTAGATAAGATTGCAACGCCCAAGCCATTCATAACACGTGGCATAGTATCCATACTCGCGTATTGACGTAATCCAGGTGTGCTTATGCGCTGAAGTTTCGTTATTGCGGACTCCTTTGTTTCTGGATTGTATTTCAAGGCTATTTTTATTACACCTTGTACGGTATCACCATCTTGAAATTTGTAATTCAAAATGTATCCTTTATCAAAAAGAACCTTTGTAATTTCCTTTTTGAGATTCGATGTAGGAATTTCCACCACGCGGTGATTCGCCTTTATGGCGTTCCTTAATCTGGTCAAATAATCTGCGATCGGATCAGTCATTTCTTTAAACTTTTCTTATAAAAAGCAAGCCCGCTTTTAAACCGGGCTGCAAAGATATATAACAATTTATATTATCCAAACTGTCATCGGGTTTCGGCTTTTAAACCGACTTCGACACTCAGCAACCAATATGTAAGGTAATTACCAGCTTGACTTAGTCACACCAGGGATTTTACCGGCAGATGCCATTTCACGAAATACGTTTCGGCAAACTCCAAATTTACCCATATATCCTTTCGGACGTCCGGTCAATTTGCAGCGGTTATGTAACCGAACTGGTGATGCATTACGTGGTAACTTATCTAACTCGGTATAGTTTCCAGCTTCCTTTAACGCTTTTCTTTTAGCAGAGTAAGTTGCTACCAACTTCTCGCGTCTTAATTGTCGTGCAATTGCAGATGTTTTAGCCATAGCTAAAGATTAATTTTTGGTTGCAAAAGGCATCCCGAAAGCTTTCAGGAGCTCATAACTTTCTTCATCAGTAACAGCCGTTGTTACGAACGTAATGTCCATACCGCTGATCTTGTTCACTTTTTCGATAGAGATTTCAGGGAAGATAATTTGCTCTTTAACACCAAGCGTATAATTACCATGTCCATCAAAACCCTTAGCGCTGATACCGCGGAAATCGCGAACACGTGGAAGAGCGATGTTCATAAGTCTGTCTAGAAACTCATACATCTTCTGGCCACGTAATGTAACACGAACACCGATTGGCATGTTCTCTCTTAACTTGAAGTTAGAGATCGCCTTCTTTGATTTTGTTGATACCGACTTTTGGCCAGTAATGGTTGTAATTTCTTCCAACCCTTGATCAATCAATTTCTTATCGGTTACCGCGACACCCATACCTTTGTTGATACAGATTTTCTCCGTTCTGAAATTCTCTTTTCCTTTTCTTGTCCGGTAAAGTCTCCCATTACCAGAAGCTTCATCGGCAATTCAATCTTCTTTTTCGCATCACCTTTTCCTACATCAAGTTTAAGATTGATCCTTGCAGCAGGAATTTCATTCTGAAAACTTCCCGACATAAGCTACCTGCCTTTCTATTGTTTGTTTATCTGAAGCCATTTTACAGGATCTAACCGCAAGATCCGGTTTAAAACATTCTTTTGCCTGTTCTGCCTTGTTTCTGCAGACATCTTTATCTCCCGGTAAGCTTTCAAAAGCAGCATTCCGGCTTCAATCGAAAGCCCTGGCTCCCATAAGTCAAGTTCTATCTGTTCAGTTCTGGTGCTGAGCGACTCAAGTATCAAAACAGCTGAATCGGCCTGTGA
>DAIQPD010000225.1:0-6505 GCA_036787535.1 Chryseolinea sp. | reverse complement strand
TCTCGCATAGATGCGCGCATACTTTGCCGGACTTAAACTACTGCGCGCAATATCGCTTATACGTCTTGAAGTCGTTTTTAAAACCTGTGAACCTGATCCTAAATCGTTGATTGCTATGATGCGTTCATCCTTCAATAGAGAATTTCTTATTTCTTCAATCGAATTAAATTTTGGATCGTCTTCAGTTGATGTAATTACCTTAGTATAGAGATTATAAAAAAACGGAGAGTGCAGCGAATGTGCATCAACAGCATTAAGCCAATAGGTAATAAATGATTTGAGTTGAAAGAATTTTTCCGACACTTAATTTAATCGGATCGGAGCGATCATGGTAAACTCCGGAATGTTGATGTGAATCACAGAACCATCCATCACTCTTTCAATCTGATAGGTACCCATCATTTTTCCGATACCTGATTTCAAATTACATCCTGAAACATATTGATGAAGTTGTCCGGGTTCAAGCACCGGCTGCTGACCAACAACACCTTCACCATCCACTTCGCGCTGACTATAACCGGCATCAAAAATATGCCAGTGTCTTCGCATTAATTGAATGGTATATTCACTTTGGTTTTCAATCGTGATCCGATAGGTAAAAACATAATGATACTGACTCGGGCTGGAGTAGGCCGGTTGGTACTCGGTTTCCACACTTACTTTGATGCCTTTTGTTATTTCAGTTACCATTCGCATCAAAAATATTAATTTTTTGCAATACACAAGCTTTGTCGTAAGAAGAGTTATCAAATACCTGTAAATCAGTGTTTTTAAATTCATTTTCAGGCTCGTTGCGATTCATTTTTGCAAGTGTCGCAACAGCATGTAGTTTTGAAACTATGGACGTTAAAATATCACCTTCGTGGAAATCAAGATTGGACCAGGAGTTTGACAAATCGTATTTCACTGAACTTGCTGGTTTTGTTAAAAGTGAATATCAATCACACATTATTTATCCACCGGCCAAGGAAATTTTTCGAGCGTTTGATTGCTGCGATTTTGATGAAGTAAAGGTTGTGATTATCGGACAAGATCCCTACCATGGCGTAGGACAAGCAAACGGATTATGCTTTTCGGTGCGCGATGGTGTGAAGCCACCACCATCTCTCGTTAACATCTTTAAAGAAATTGAAAGTGATTTAGGTAAACCCATTCCCGTTTCAGGTGACCTCGAACGTTGGGCAAGACAAGGTGTACTGTTGCTCAATGCTACTTTAACTGTTCGTGCCGCTACACCAGGCTCGCATCAGAATAGAGGATGGGAAGAATTTACAGATGCGATCATTCGAACATTATCAGAAGAAAAGGAAAATGTTGTGTTCATTCTTTGGGGCGCTTACGCTCAGAAGAAAGGACAACTAATTGATCACCAAAAACATTTTGTTTTGATGTCTCCTCATCCTTCTCCCTTCTCCGCCTATAGTGGTTTCTTCGGCAATAAACATTTCAGCAAAACCAATACCTATCTAAGAAAAAACGGGATGAGTGAAATTGAGTGGTAAGGTATTCGAAATTAAACTTTCTTTTCGGGCAAAAATATTTCTGCCATCATGCATCGTGCACTTCCACCACCATTCCGTTCAATGGTATCCAGGCTGGAGTGAAGAATGGGATTGTACTTATTAATTTTTGAAACCTGTTCGATTGTAAGGGAACGAAACGCTTGTGATGACATCACTAAAAATTTCTTTCCAACATTGTTTTTGACTTGCAGCATATTACCTGCAAAGTGATTCATCTGATCCAATGAAATGGAAATGATTTCTTTTCTACTCTTTTCAATTACTTGTATTGTTTCGTTTCGTTCTGCATCATCTGCAATTGACTCAAGACAAATAACTATGTATTGATCGGCCACGCACATCATTACATTGGTGTGGTAGATAGGATAGGCATTGGAATCAACGGCCATAAAAGTTTGTGGTGTGAAGCCAAGCTGCAGACAAAAGTCATTCAGTACATCGATGTCTGTTCGTTGGGAAATACAGGCATAGGCAATTTTTTTCTCACGATCGAGAACCATGCTTCCCGTGCCTTCCAGAAAAACATTTTCATTTTCATAGGGTGAAAGATCAATTTCTTTTTTGATTTGAAAATGCTCTTTTAGTTTTTCGATAACATGCGGTTTTCGTTCCTGCCTTCTGTTGGTGGCGTACATGGGATATAGCACAATACTTCCATCGCTGTGAAACGAAATCCAATTGTTGGGGAAGATAGAATCGGGTGTGTAAGGTTCTTTCGTATCATCAATTACAGTTACATCAATTCCGTTTTGACGTAACAAACTAACGAAGTCATTAAATTCAGCTAAAGCAATTTCCTGGGCATTGGCATCCTTGGTTGATTGAAAGGTATTGTTCACTGCGGTCTCTGTGTTAAAAGAGAAATTCACAGGACGAATCATCAAAAGATGCGAAGTGGTTTGCATGAGAAAATATCTTGATTTGTGACTTTCGATTAGTGATTTAAGATTTTGTGATTTCATCGCGGAGCAAAGGCATGCTCATGCAGTGAAAACCACCGCGTGCCCGCGATAGTTCAGCCGAAGGCATCAGGATTAAGGTATCCTTCAAATCATCCACTTTGGTTTTGTTTGATTCAAGGTCTTCTAACAATTGATGAACATGAATAACATTAAATCCATTTTCCTTAAACGCATCCGTAGTTTTATCATTTCGGTCGTAACCTAATACTACACCTTCTTTCAGTGCCAGAACATTGCACGAATCGGTCCATTGTTCGCGTAAGTCATATGGAAACTCACTGTTGCCGGAGTATAGAAAGGTAACTTTATCAGTACACTTGAAATCCACTTCGCTAATGTTGATCAGTAAATCTTCCAGATTGTTAAAATGTGTTGGATTTTCTAAATCGTTATGCTTGAACTGAATAATCTTAATGGGGTCATCTTTCTTTTTGCTTTCTAAAATACGCTCCACCGGATCAGCATCTTCTTTGTGTATGGCTTTGCGTGAAAAGTTTCCAAGCATTACCCATACATTTCGTTTCACTTGCGTGAACACGGTATCGATGTGCATGTAATCACGCTTTTTCGGAATGCGGATTACGGTAACCTTTTCAACTATTTTCTTCTCAAACAAAATATTAACAACTTGATGGGCGGCTTCAACAGTTGTGCGTTCGCTTACACCGATAAGTAAATGGTTTGAATTAATAGTCATTACATCACCACCTTCCAGTGTCACTTTTTTATCATCAGTTTCCTTGGGCATTAAAAAGTGATGCGAGGTGTCTTCTATCTCTATAATCTTGTTTTGAAAGCTTTCAAAAATAGGGTGGTTATGGAATATGTATTTCGCCAAAAGTGCTTCTCGTGTTCGTGCTTTTTTAGCTGGTCTGTTCAGAAGAATGTGGTCATTGATTACCACACCAATATCGCGTGTAAAAATAAAATTGGGAATGGGAGCGAAGAGCATTCTTCCGTCTTTCAGTGTTCCACTAATAAATACCTTTGATAATTCACTGGCTTCCAAAGTGAGAAGAAGCTTTTGCATTTCATACGAACAAAACTCGATGGCACAGACTGAAGCAACTAGTATTAACCGAATCTCTTTATCTTTTAAGATTTCGGAAAGAAGCCATTGCAATTCAATTACCTTATCAGACTTATGAAAATTCTTATCATCTGGTTTGTAAAATTCCCGATCACTTTCGCTTGAATTAATATGGTCTAGTTTTCCATGAATCTTTTTTGGATCAAGAAAGTACATCAAAATCTTAGTGTAGAAATCGTATTCTTTTTTTCGAATGGTATCGAGATGAACAATGTCTTCGAAGAGCCAGTCTTGTGCTTTAGAGGGCACAACTTTTCCAAGACTGCTGTCCGGACTGTGTACTAAAAGTTTTCGCAACGTTCCGATTTCAGAAGTAACACCAAGTGTTGAAGAGGACATAAGTATGCTTTAAAAGTCCGCAATCAACACATCGCCCTCAAAATTTCCAAGGCTTAAAATGGAATTAAAATTTATGTGGGTTTAAACTCAATAGGACTATTTTTATTCGAGCAACTTGATATGTTTTGAAGCTTATTTTTTTGAAACGACAGCACTCTTCAGAATTAACTCTACCCATTGCGTGTACATTTCTCCGGAAGGATGTAAACCATCGTTCGCAACCAATTCAGGTTGCTCTAATCCATTGCGTGAAATTTCGGTGATATCAAAATACTTTATACCGAGTTTTTTAGCGATGGATTTGTTCACAGCATTAAAGGAATCGATTGCCTTGCTTATTGTTACTCGTTTTGATTTTCCGAAAGGTGTATAACCATAATCCGGAATAGAGACCACAAAAACATGTGATTTAACTCCACGAGCTAATGAAATGGCGGTGTTTAAAAGGGCTTCAAATTCAACGGCATAATATTCAACTGACTTGCCTTGATATTGATTGTTAACACCAATCAATAAAGAGACTAAGGTATAATCAGGTAATGCATTAGCTTCGATGATGGCATTTTTTAAATTATCAGTTCGCCACCCCGTTTGGGCAATGATGCGCACATCGTTACATTCCAATCCTGATTTTCGCAATGATTCAATAATCTGCACAGGCCAACGATCTTTGGCATCAACACTTTCCCCAATGGTGTATGAATCACCCAGTGCCAGAAATTTTACTCTGTCTTTTATTTTGAGATCTTGTGCCATGATGGTAGTTGACAAAAGTAATAGAAAGAAGGATAGTTTTATGAGGTTCATGGTTTCAAGTTCAAGGTTCAAAGTTTTAAGTTTGGTGATTCGGAAAGCATTTGTCTCATCTACGATAAAAACAAAGAGGATGGTTTTTGCCATCCTCTTTGGTAATTATAGTAATGTTAAAGAAACCTTCTAATTATAAACTAATGTGCAGTCGCATTGCTTTTTTTAGATCGCATCCAGAAAAGCAGAATAGTAAAGAGAACAATTAAGATCGCGGGAAATGCAATCATTTTCATAAGTGTAGCCTGGCCTGTTGCAAGCTCCATCGCATCTCCGGAGAGTCCCATTGCAGTTGCTTTTTCTCTCGCACTATCGATCCAACCTCCAAAAATAGGCTGCATATTGCCCGTCATAAACATACCAATTGCACCTATAACAGACATACCCAGTGCACCACTCTTTGGAATTTTATTCGCTACAAATCCAATCATATTTGGCCAGAAATAAGTAATTCCTAATGCAAAAATAATTGCGGCCAGGTACGTCATGCTTCCGGTAAGAGTACTAAGCAAAAAAATTCCAATTGCAGCTAAAACTGCCGATCCAAGAAGCACACCTGTTTGATCGAACTTGTGTACAAACTCTCCACCAAAATATCGTCCTACTGCCATGATACCACTAATCAATGCAAGAATGATCATAGGAGCTGCACCGCTTTTTGACAGAATCAATTTAACCCATTGATTAGGCACGAATTCAGTAATTGCTGTCATGGCCATACACACGGCAATAAAGATGAATACAGGTGTGGCCATGGCTTTTAAATTTCCGCTCAACGTAGCAGCCTCCTGAACACGGGGTTTTGGAAATTCTTGTCCCCAAAATAAATAAGCATAAATAATAGTCGGAACCATTATAAACCAAATTTGAGCCTGCCATCCCATATGAGCCTCAGTCATAAAATAACTGATAAGGCTTCCTAAAACTATTCCACCAGGAAACCACATATGGAACCGATTCAGCAGTGTGTTCATTTTTTTTCCAGTATAACTATCTGCAATCATCGGATTACAAGCCGCCTCAGTGCAGCCATTGCCCAGACCTATAAGAAAGGTTGAAATAATCAGCCCAGTATAACCTCCGGAATAAATAGTAAGTAGAATCCCAATAGTATGTGAGAAAAAGGCAAACTGCATGATTCTTTTTGGACCAACAGTATGATATACTAAACCACCAATTATCATGGCTAAGGGAAATCCCCAGAACCACATGGAGTTTATAAAGCCTAATTGTTCAGCGGTAAGACTAAAGTCCTTTCCAAGTTCAGATAAAATTCCCGCTCGGATACTAAAAGAAAAAGCTGTTGTAATCAATGCAAAACAGCTTCCATAAAAAAGTCTTTGGTGATTTTGTTCGTTCATAGTATGGTTTATTAATGATAGGATTAGGTAAATAGGTTGAGCAATTAATGGGTTTTATTCGCGAATAGCAATACGTCTAAGTCAGGAATATTTTATTTACACCGATTGCAATGTAGTTAGAAAAGGTTTAATCTTATAGTCTAATTGACTATAATATGAAACATGTACTTCTTATTCTCATTGCTTTTTTATGTTTTGCCTGCGGCTCAAAATCCGATAAGGTAGCCTACAAAGATGCTCAGCTTCCTGTTGAAGAGCGGGTAAGCGATTTACTTAAACGTATGACCCTGAAGGAGAAAGTGGCACAGATGCATTGCGTCTGGAATGATAAAAACACGCTGCTGTTAGACAGTGCCGGCAATTTTGATGCAGCAAAAGCAAAGAAGAATTTTGTTGATGGATTGGGACAAGTAGGTAGACCGA
>DAIQPD010000036.1:0-29377 GCA_036787535.1 Chryseolinea sp. | reverse complement strand
TCTCATTTTTCATAAACAAAGCTCAACTACACCTTTAAGGATTAACCACCACACCCTTCACCACCTCCACAACCTGGCCTTTCTTCCTCGCATAAATACTATGATCATACATCGCTTCACAACTTACAGCAGGAAGGTAATATGAACCAGCATAACTCGCAGTAAGAATGGTGTTGAAAGTGCGCACTTTGCCCGGAGCTAAATCGAAATAGGTATACACCCGGTCATCGCGAATGTCCTGATAGTCTCCGCGATCGGTCTTTGCAGTGGCTTCATCATCATTCAGTCGCAAATTATTAATCTCCCAACCTGATGGAAATATTTGTGACAAGGCCATGTTTTTATACTGACCACGAAGTCCTGGATTTTTCACCGAGACACTTACAATGAACTCCGTACCTTGTTCAAGTTTGGTTGGATCAATTACCTTTCCTTTTACATCATAATAGCTTGTAGTAAGCACCAGATTATTTTCTTCTGACTCTTCTGCTCCGCGTGCTGGTATACCTGTATTGATTACGCGCACAAATAAACTTCCACCACTTTCATTCGTGAAATTGATGGCGCTCTTCTGTATACCCGTTACTGGCAATTGAATTTGTGATAGCGGTAAGTCCGTGCTGGCGTGAACGGTCTTGCCTCCATAGGTATAAGCGAAACTTAAATTGCCCAGTTTTTCCTGCGCTACAAACAAACCTACCGACTTCAAACAGAATGCAACCGTCTGTGTACTCATCCAATAACTGCTGGAACTTAATTGAGATGAGATCTCCTTCAGCACTTCAAAACCTTTTGCTCTTTCATCTAACAAGGTAAGTGTTTCAAGGATGATTGCTTTATCACGCAAGTCGCTTCCGTATGAGTATCCCAACTCCTGGTAGGGTTTAATATTCGTGGTGAGCGTGCTTACAATTTTCTTTCCTGCTTCAGGTTGCCCTGCCCGAACATACGCAGCAGCCAATGTCCATTTTGCAGAAATAGAAATGTCAGGCATCTCACGCAATCTATTCATAGCACTCAGCTCTGCTGCTCCGCTCGCAGCTAATGTGTATAACCGATACGCTTGAATCTGATCGGTATTGTAATATGCATTTTCATTTTTTCTCCACTCCATCGCTTTGTTTTTCTGAAATTTCTTCCAACGCTTCAACATATCTGCAGGAACATAATATCCTTTGCTCTCCGCTTCAATTAAGAAATGGCCTGCATAACTGGTTCCCCAACTATCTGCATCCTGATAACCTGGCCAATATGCAAAACCACCATCGCGTGTAATGAATAGCTTAACGCGTTCGATTGCCATCTGTACATTACGTCTGGTTCTTGATTTTTCAGACTCTGTAAGTTTCTTCACCACATCTAAGTATAATTGAGGGAATGCCGCTGAAGTAGTTTGCTCAATGCATCCGTGAGGATACTCCATTAAATATTGGAGACGATAGCCAAGGTTGATTGGTGGAATGGTCGAGACTTCCAACACCGCATCATTCGTGCCGGCAACTCCGACCGGAACAACACTTCCATTCCAGGTTTTGCCTTTCTCAAGGAAGGTATCCGATACCTGGCTCACAAGAGGGTTCGGATTGCGCACTTCAATTTCAATTTCATCTGTTGATTGAATTGAACCCGATGAAGCAATCACGGTAATTTTACCTATGCCGGTTTCTGATTTTACTGCGAGATCAAAATCAACCGTAAGATCACCCGATGGCGACATGACTACATTGCGTGTCGAACCATTCGGAAGGGTGAGTGGACCTTGAGCCTTGATTTCAATCTTTACATTTTTGATTTTTTTGTCTTGCGTGAATAAGGTAATCGGAAGTTTTAAGGTTTCTTCTGGTCCCAGTACACGCGGCAAAGTTGCCAACACCATCAGCGGTTTGCGAACGGGTGTTGCTTTTTCTGCTTGTCCGTATGCACCTTCATAACCCGCCACAACCATGGTTTTAACCGAACCAATGTATTGCGGCATAATGAATTTAATTTCTTTCGTTCCACCGTCTAAGGTAATCGGGCCAAAGAATTTCACCACTGCTTTAAAACGATTAGCACGTGGGTCTTCTTCCTTCGCTTTCATTTCGTCATCACCACCAATGGCAAGCAAGCGTTCAATACGTGAACCAAATGCACCCATTACATCATCAAACACATCCCATGTTTTTACACCCAATGCTTCTCTTGCATAAAAGTTTTTCCACGGCTCAGGTGTTTTAAATTTCGTGATGTCCAACAATCCTTCATCTACTACCGCCAGGGTAAACGTCATCTTCCGTTTCGATTTCTCTGAAACTTTTATCGTTACTTCTTTTCCGGGTTCTAATTCATCCGGCATCGAAATGATAGGTTCGATATGCGTGGCCGGATCTTCAATACCTATCGGGATCACACCATACATACGAATCGGTAAATCATTGATGGTTTGTGAATGCGGCTGAAGCAAGCTTACGTTCACAAAAATATTAGGCGTCATCTCTGCCGTGGCATCAATTGAAAATTGTGTATCTCCTTTTTGTGTTTCTACCCAGAAAGTATTCAGAACCCTGCTTCCATTCTCTACCGATACTAACGCGCGACCCTGACCACTGCTCGGAATGGTCAGTTTTATTTTCTCGCCAACATTGTATTTTGTCTTATCAGATGAGAAGGTAAGTTTTGTTGCACCTCCCTTATCTTCATTGCGGCTATATCGACTATAATATCCAGGCTGATCAATGTAAACGGTTTTACCTGTGCAATGTCCTGAAACCGGATCGCATACGCGGATGTAATACGTTCCCCAATCGGGAGAAGGAACGGAGAATTTCCAACTTGCTTTTCCATTGGGAGCATTCAATGTTCCGGAAGCCATCTCTTGCGCATTGTTGCCCTGAACATAGTTTGCAATATTGTCCTGCGAGTTATCCCACCACCAATACCTGTTCAAACGATACAAGGTAATTTCTGCTCCATCACGCGCCACTGGATTTCCATCAACATCCAAGAACGCAACATCAATGCGATGTGTCGTGTCGGTGTAGAGCATTCCGCTGTACGCCTCTCCCTTTGGAGTTTTCAAACCAACATACGATTCATAAGGAAAATACGGTAAGCTGAATCGATCGATGCTAAAGTTTCCGCTTTCTTCAAAAACTTTTCCTCGGAACACAGCAGTCATGAAGCCAGGGAAATTTGCTGACGATTCTAATGTCGCATTAAACGATGCTTTACCTTCAGCATCTGTTGAACCATCAAAAGCAGTTTGCGTTTCGGGAGTATAATATCCGGATGGTTCCTCAAAAGTATAATCGTTGTATTTTGGAAAAGCGGTGTTGGCTTTTAAAATGGTAAGATCAAAATTAGCATTCAGATTTTTACCAGGCGCACCGTGAAGCCACTTAACATCCAGATTACCTTTGATCGTATTGCCTGTTATTCTTTCTGTTCCAAAGTCAAGAAGAATTTTTAATCTGTTGGGTTTAACGGTTTCAATTTTTACCTGTTGATTGAAATAGGTTCCGCCTACCTTAATGCGCGCCATCCAGTTTCCGGTAGGTGCATCCGGTGACGTTGACGTTGCAAAAAGGTAGAAGCCATTTTCTGAAACCGATTTAACCTGTCGGTTGGTAACAATACCTTGTGGATTCTGTAATTCAAAAACTACCGGATGTGATGATGGCAATGTTTTATTTCTGTCCTCCAGCATAAAGCTGAGAAACAATGAATCGCCTGGCCGCCACACTCCGCGTTCTCCATAAATAAATCCTTTCAAACCTTTATCGATGTATTCGCCTGAAACATCAAAGCCACTGAGTGATAACGATTCTCCATCTGTTAAACGCATGTAACCACGCTGTGCTCCATTCTTCGCGATCACTGCAAAAGGAGTTTCCTTCGAATTAAAAATGGCTTTGCCATCCGAACCCGTTGCAACAGTTCCCAGAAGTTGTTGTTGGAAATCGTAGAACTCCAATGAAATATTAGCAAGTGGTTGCGTTGTTTTTAAATCTGTAACAATCACCATCGTGTTGTCATCATAACCACGCTTGGCAGTAATTCCAAAATCGGAGGCTAATACATTTTTCTTAATGGTACGTGATGAAGAACTGTAGTATGATGAGTTACATGGATTATCGCGCTGATCCCAATCGTAATCATCCTCATAATATTCATACTCTTCATCATAATACTCACCACCTTCATATCCCTGATTGGTGAAACCCTCCTCCTCTTCTACTTCAACCTGATTCTCAGCATCATCGTCTTCACAGATGAAGGCTGAATATGGTCTCTTAAACCCTAAGGTAATTTGATAAATAGCACCTGGCTCGGTGTTGATTAATGTTGAAAGATCAAGGGTATAGCGATTCCATTTTCCAAGATCGGTTATACCGGTGTTGTCTAACTGTACTTTTTTCTTCAGTACAACTCTACCTACACGATTCAGATCATAATTACCTTTAATATTATTGACTTGCAGAAACTGCAGAATGTTGTTTTCAAAAATCTTAGTGATGGTTAAGTCAACAGCTTTAAGATTCACTGCTTCGAAAGGTAGAATCAATCCATCCGTACTTGGCAAAATATTTCCCTTACCTACAAACCGAACCAAGGGCTTCAGTTGCTCGAAGGTTACTTCGGCAACTGAGAATGCTTTCATCTTGTAATCATTAATATTCCGAACGCCCATTTCAATGCGCAAGGTTTTTACGCCAGCCTGACGAACGGGAGGATACACCCAGATCTCATTGTCGTGAATTTCAAAATCAAGGGTAAGACTGCGATCTTCTTCAATGGTGATCAGCCCGCGCAATTCTTGTTTCTCTTTTAAGGGATCAGAAAACTGAAGTACAACATATTGATTTGGGTTTTGAACTACCTTAGCGTTCACCACTTTGAAATCGCCCAACGCTGGAATTTCAATTTCTTCTTCGCTTGATGTTTTTACTCCGAGACTTGTTCCATCAACCGACAAATTGACTTTGCTTGGTTCATCTTTCCGAGCCACATCTTCTACTACAAAATTATGTTGCTTACCTTCCGCAGTGTGAGTCCATGTTACCTTTAACTCCTTGCCCTCCTGCTTTGCCTTCACCATACCTTCAACCGCGCCATCTTCAGCAAAATCTGCTGTGTTCAAAATTCCTTCAACACGCTGACGTTTCAGTTCTGTCTTTATATAGGGTTTTACATTCTCAATGGAGACCTCATAATTCTGTGGCATTACCTGAAAACTATATTTAAACTCCGAAAGCGCTTTGCTTACCGTTATCAGTTTACCAAGCATAAAACCCACTTCATAAACCTGTCCCGATGGCAGGCGGGATTCCGGCCTAAACTCCACGGTGTTTTTATTAAGCCATACTGTTTTACCTTTCACCGAGGGACTAAAATCAAAAAGCTTCACAGAAGTTTCCTGGCCAACGGAAGCAGAGTCCACCGCATCTTTTGTGAGAATGATCCGAAAGGCAGAGTTGGATGAAACAACACCTGCTGTATAAGAGGTAATGTATTCGCCAAAGGCAGGATCCATATAACTTGATGTTTCTTTTTTGTCGGCACCTTTAGTGAAGTAGAAAATACCGAAGCCAATAATACCAACGGCCACCACAGCGATGGCGATTTTTTTCCAGGGAACGTTTTGCATAGTTGTAAGTTGTAGGATAAAGAGTATCCAATTTAGTAAACAAAGATAGACGAACAACGAATTAAGGATTGATCATGTATTTATTTAGAGGGGATTTTTTCGAAAATATTTATTGGACATATCTGGCTCCAAAGGACCATTCCTTCTATAGTAGTTTAAACATGTTAGGTTGGTTAACGCGGCAAGAGCTTCGGCTAGCTTTGAAGGTAATTTGAATGCTACACAAATAGGTGACTCCTCCAGAGTTAGGTTGTAGGGCTGTTGTTTTCTATAAAGAGGTTGCTCCTCTGGAGCAGGACTTTTGTGAAATTTATAAGGTGAGATCATCATGATTACCATTTTGATTTCAATGACAATGGATCAGACAATTCTCTCTATATATAAGCAGCTCCGCAGGAGCATCGTGTCTATGGCAATTAAACATGGTAAGTTTGTTAGCTCCAGAGGAGCTTCCTGAAATTTCTGCAGACTTTTTGAATGTTATGCAAGAAGGTTGCTCCGCTGGAGCACTACATGGTGCATAACTATTGCTCAGCCTTCCCTCTTCTCTCCATCACTTCTCTCCACGTAGTTAGAATAATACCTTCATCCCGAAGAAACTTCTTGAAGGCCGGGTCTTGCATGGCCAGCAAGTCTCCTTTTCGAATGATTCCAGAATTGGTTATGTGTTGAAAAACTTCTGTCGGAGCCGTGCAATGCATAATGACCATGGTTAAACCTGGCTTCAGTTCGCCAATGGTTTTAATGTATTGAGATGTAGAAAACTTTTGCAGAGCGGCATCACTGATGTTTTTATCGGTTGGGTATTTCCAT
Source organism: Chryseolinea sp. (assembly GCA_036787535.1). Taxonomy (GTDB): domain Bacteria; phylum Bacteroidota; class Bacteroidia; order Cytophagales; family Cyclobacteriaceae; genus Chryseolinea. Next base: position 22,938 of record DAIQPD010000036.1, on the reverse strand, counting down.
TCATAACTAGCATTGTGAAGATCGTCCAGCACGGGTAGGCCCGCACTCCAGATCATTTGTCCGGCTTGAGTTAACTGATTTAAAAATTCGGCAGAGGCCATCATCTGTTTTCCGATCATCGTGTTATGACCACCCGGAAACATGACCGGTATTTTATTTTCGATGCCTACTTTAATGTAGCGTTGTAAAAACTCAGGAGTGGCAAACAAGGTACCCATGTGCGAATCCATGTGTGTGGGTTCAAAGCCCATGGTGCGAGCCCGTTCAAGCTGAGAGCGAATCTCCATTTCAACTTCATCAGACTTGGCATTTTTTACTACTTCTTCCACGGATGGCCAAAATGCTCCTTCATTATCCACAAGACCTGGCGTTGCTTTCTTTCCCGACAAAGGTGCCCAACGATAATCAGTCCACTCCGAAGTTAAAGTAAGATGGAGGCCTGCATCAACTTTTGGATGTTGCTTAAGGTAATGAACGAATCCAGGAACCCACGGACAGGGCATCATCACACTCACTGAGTTGGCCACACCTTTTTCCATCGCCTGAATTACTCCCTCGTTCGAATCCAGTGACATACCACCATCATCAACATGAAGAATCAATACCTTAGCTCCTTTCGGGAATCCTAATTTTTCGGCATAGGTTTGTTGGGCATTTGAGGTGTTGAGTACAAAAAGTAAAAACACGCAGGCAAGCAAAGTTTTGATGATGCTCATGGTAAGGTTGAATTATAAAGAATAAAGTTAGACTATTTTCGAATTGAACTAATGCATGCAAGTTTGCTCAACTCAGAATTTAAAATATATTTGCCAACCCAATTGGGGGATTAGCTCAGCTGGCTAGAGCGCTTCCATGGCATGGAAGAGGTCATCGGTTCGACTCCGATATTCTCCACAAAGTCCGCATCTACTGCGGACTTTTTTGTTATGAGCTATTTGGTTTAGAGTCGATACTCTGACTCACTCGATAAGTATGATTTAGGCTAATCAGAATCTGTTGGAAGAAAATTAATTTACTACTCAGGCAAATAAAAAAAAGCATCCCTTTCAGGATACTTTTTCTAATTAACCTCAAACTAAAACTTACTGAATGATATAGGTACTTATTGAATGTGGTAAACTTGTTGAAGGGGCGGCCATGCCATCCATCCATAGTTTAAAATCTAATTTCTCATCACTAAGATTAAGTACTACCACCACAATCTTTCCATCAGAATTAACAAACGCTGTACTTTGTAATTTATCACGATTCGATGCACTTCCTATTCGCTTTGCTCCCGGCCTGATAAACTTCGAGAAGTGACCCAAGTAGTAATATGCATTTGTATAAATTAAACTTCCGGATTTACCATCGGTATGAACAGGTGCAAAACAAAAGTTGCCAACATGATTGGGTCCGCCCGTTTCATCCAACAAAATATTCCAATCCGTCCAGGCCGCTGTGCCACTATTAAAATCATTCACCATAGAAAGACCATACCTTTCTCCGAGTGACCAATCATTTACCTTCGGCAGACTGAATTGTTCTTTGCAGCCTTCCGTAAAAATTAAACTCTTGCCGGGGAAAGTTTCAGCCACGCGCCTTACATTTTCAAATTGCATTCCACTGCCTGTCCAGGTTTCATACCAGTGAAAACCAATCCCCCAAATATATTTGGCAGCTTCTGTATCACTCAGGATCACGCTCGCACGTTGAAAAATCAAATCACGATTGTGATCCCACGCAATTAATTTTTTATCCGCCATTCCATTCTTTGTTAACGTTGGACCCAGATACTCTTTTATAAAATCTCTTTCTTCTTCAGCAGTATAAATACATGACTCCCATCTCTGCTTTGCCATCGGTTCGTTTTGCACGGTAAGTCCCCAAATCGGAATTCCTCTTTTCTCGTATTCCTGAATAAACTTAATATAAAAGTTTGCCCACGACTGACGAAACTGTGGAAGCAACTTACCTCCCTGAAGAACTGAATTATTATCTTTCATAAATGCCGGTGGGCTCCACGGACTAACATACATGGTAAGTTTTCCACCTGCAGCAGCAATGGCTTGTTTGATAAAAGGTATGCGATACTTCTCATCGTGTGATACATCAAAAGTTTTCAACGCTTCATCCTTGTCGCTCACATAACTATAACTTCCACTAGAGAAGTCACAACTCTGAATATTGGTTCGGGCAATTGAATAACCGATACCTTTCTCAGCATCGTAATACGCTGTCAACAATTCTTGTTGTTTATCTTTTGAAAGTTTGGCAAATGTTTCGGCAGAGGCATCGGTCAATGATCCTCCAATACCTACTATAGATTGAAATGTTTTGGCGGGATTAATAAAAACACAAACCTCCGTTTCGAAAGGCTGCTTCATTGGTTTGAAGGTAAGTGTACTTTGCGGTGATAAACGCAAATCAGTTTTGTCAGCAGTTGTGTAAACTTTTACTGATTTTTCTGATGGCACCGCTCGATTATTTTTATTGTCAGTAGGATGTTGAGGTTGTGCATACGCAGAATGCAACATTCCACTAAACAGCAATGCAAAATATAATTTCTTCATGTTACTAATGTAGTTCGACTTCGGTTGTTTTGAAAGCTGTCGGTAAAAATTACCGACAGCTTGTTAACATATTATTACACTTACTTCGTGCCTCGCAATTCTACATTATCAATTGAAATACCGGTAGTACCCAAGTCAGCCCCGCCACCACGAATGAATAAATAGGCTGTACCACTTTCTTCAAAAGTAAATACACCGCCATTTGTACCATCACATGAAATCACCGAGAGTTTTCCATTAAAAGGAGTCTTGGCACATCCAGCCCAGGTATTCAGCGCCAGGCGTTTTCCACCATCATTATAATCTGATCCAGGAACAGGAACAGCCATGCCTACATATACTTCAAACCAGGTATCAGTAGCACCACTTCCGGAAACAAGCATATCCACTTTATATTTCTTTCCACCTTCTACTTGAACGGTTTGATAAATTCCGGATTGCCCCCAACCACCGCCAGTGAAAACCATTTTTCCACCAGCAATGGAAGAACTAACACCGGCTGAATAGGTTACAAATTCCCAGTTGCTGTCGTCACCTTCATCCATTTTTCCGCCCACCACGAGGTTCCCTGCATTTGGATCTGAAGTAAGTACTGTAACATCCTGAGATGTTGAATTCATCATTCCGCCTTTACCAATTGCTGTTAAAGTGATGGTATATTCTCCGGCATCGGGGAAAAACACAGTATCTATTGTGTTTCCAAAAGCAGCACCAAAACCGAAATCCCATTTTACACCTAAGACATTTTCGGTTTCAGCCTCTAACAGGTACTTATTGATTTCACCATCAATTGGTGTTACCGTAAAGGACGCGTTCACATTGGGATCACTTAATCCATTGCCGTCTCCAAACTCATCGGGCTGACAGCTAATTAATGCTATGGTAGTACATACACTGAAAAACCACGAGCAAACTTTTATTGTATTCAATTTCATATTGCAGTGTTGTTAAATTATAATGAGCCTCCCCATTCTACACTTTGCAGAATCTTTGTGTTTTCCATTTCCAATAATGGTATTGGCAAAATTTCATGCTTACCGGCTACAAAACCTCTGGATCCTAAAGCTGCTGCTGCCTTATCTGTGCGAACAAGATCGAACCAACGGTGTCCCTCCCCGGCAAGCTCTAATCTTCTTTCATTAAAAATATTTTCAAATGTTGCAGGTATTGATGCCAGACCTACGCGATCACGAACTGCATCTAATAAGGCCTGTGCACGAACAGCGCTACCTCCACCACGAACCAATGCTTCGGCTTCCATAAGGTAAGTGTCCGCTAGTCTGATCTCGTAGATATTTTGAGGATAGTTCAAGTCCGCATCACCTGCGCCTGTCCATCGGTCTTCTACTTTTGCAGCAAATTTTTCAAGGAAATATCCAGTGTCCATAAAGCCAGGTGTATATTCCACTTTACCTTCTGCGGCAAGTCCTCCGATATCTGCAATGGTGGCAGGAAAGCGAGGATCACCTTGCATTGCTGTTGCCAGACTTGGTGTGATCGGAAAGAAACTCCAACCTGAAACATAATTCGGCACAGTACCTTCGTTTCCGGATACAACTTTGAATCCACGAGGACCAGACATTACATTTAAAATATTACCTTCTGTACAAGCAGAACATCCCCAATTTCCTGCAGACGTATTGGTAAAGGATATTTCAAAAATTGATTCACTGTTGAACTCGTTATTTGTTTTAAACAAATCGCTATAGGTGCTCACCAAATTATAACCATAAATAGCAGATGGCTGACCCGGTGTTGTGCCATTTACTATAGCGAGTTCTGAAGCGGCCTCCGCAAATTTTTCGCGATACAAATAAACTTTACCCAACAATGCATGCGCCATACCAGTAGTGGCTCTCGCCCTTTCAACTCCTGCTACAGTATTCGGAAGATCAGCAATACACTCTTCTAGCTCTTGCTCGATGAAAGCATATACATCATCAGGACTAGCCTGTGTTACATTATACATTTCACCCGCTGAAACAGGGGAAGAAAGCAATGGAATATTTTTGAATAACCTTACCAGATCAAAATAAAAGTAAGCACGCAAAAATCTTGATTCTGCTACAAACCTTGCTTTCTGATCTTCATCCATTGGTACACCAGGAAGCTTCGATAGAAGTACGTTCGCGCGAAAAACTCCTGAATATCCTTTGCTCCACAAATCGCTTTGAGGACCAACGGATGGATCCAAAGTATAATCAGACCATACTTGAAAAACAGTCATATCGGTTGGGCCACCTCCCCCTGCAAAATGATCATCGGATGCAGAATTAACAGCACCCAATTTCGTTACCAGACCACCAGACATAAAACCTACCACATCATAAACGGCTACAAGACCTTTGTATGCCTCTTCCTCATTTTGATAATAGTTCGCCTCCAGATCTGACCCTCTTGGTTCCACTTCCAGAAAATCTTTTCCGCAAGCACTAACCAGCAGCACTCCAATAAATGCTAATGTGTATTTTTTAAATATTGTTTTCATATTTTTTGTTGCGTTTAAAATTAAAAACCAACATTAAGACCAATGATAAAAGAGCGTGCCTGAGGATAGATACCGCGATCGATACTCATTACGCCACCACCAATTTCAGGATCATATCCTGTGTATTTTGTGAAGGTCAAGAGGTTTTCGCTCATCACGTAAACACGTGCCTTTTGCAATCCTACCTTAGAGATTAACGACTTTGAAAGAGTATAGCCAAGCTGAACTGTTTTCATTCTGAAGTAATCACCATCTTCTAAATAGAATGAAGAAGGGTTTGTGAAATTGTTATTTGGATCACCACTAATTAGTCTTGGATAATCATTCGATGTGCCTGGACCTGTCCAACGCCCCATCGCTTCGGTTTGCCAGTTTGCATTGAGTACATCCAATCTTCTCAGACCCTGAAAAATTTTATTCCCGGCAACACCCTGACCAAAAACTAAAATGTCAAATCCTTTATACGCAGCGGTAAGTGTAATACCGAATGCCCAACTTGGCGTTGGATTACCTAAGAATTTGCGATCGGCTTCCGTGATTTCACCATCATCATTTAAATCAGCCCACATAAAATCTCCCGGCATTGCATCGGGTTGAATAACGGCACCTTCGCTGTTTCTATGATTCAAAACATCTTCTGTTGTTTGAAAAACACCTAACCTTTCAAATCCATAAAATGAATTAATGGGTTGTCCAACTGCAGTCCGTGTTATTGGATAACTGCTGGCCTGAAACGTTTGACCTCCTGAAATAAAATCAACACCATTACCAAGATTGGTCACCTTGTTTTGCATGTAAGACACATTTCCATTCGCTGAGATCTGAACTTCTCCAATTTGCTTTCGGTAACCAAGCTCTAATTCAACACCCGTGTTTTGCATGTCTGCAACATTGGCAGCAGGATTTGAAATCGCACCAACATAACCAGGTATCCGTGGGTTCTGTAAAATATCAGTTGTTACTTTCTTGTACCAATCGAAGGTGATGGTAATATCATTCTTTACCGTAGCTTCAAATCCAATATTCGTTTGCGTGGTTTGCTCCCACTTCAAGTCAGGATTCGATGGTGCATTCGGACTATAACCAACTGCATAATCTCCGGTATTCCCTATGGTATAGTTTCGGCCGCTACCAATTGTTGCCAGATATGCAAAGTCTCCAATGTTATCATTACCCACTACACCATAACCACCTCTTACTTTTAAGAAATCAACTACATTGTTCGAGAACCAGAATTTCTCCCGTGACACAACCCATCCCACTGAGAAAGAAGGAAAATAACCGTATTTGTTATTTGATCCAAAGCGAGAAGAACCATCTCTGCGAACAATGGCCGTTAACAGATATTTTTCATCATAGTTATAATTCAATCTGGCAAACAAGGATGTAACCGTATGAAGATTCCCTTCATATCCACTTGAGTTTCGATCAGAAGTTGGAACGTTGTAGTTCAGAGAGGCATCGTCAAAATTATCAACCGGAACATTGTAATACGTTACGCTGGTTCCGCGTGAATTGTTATCCTGATAAGCACCTTGTCCGAGCAATAGATTAAAAGTGTGTACATCAATCATTTTTGAATACGAAACTGTATTCTCCACATTCCAATTCACAACCTGATTGGTTGATCGATTAAAGGATGTTTGCTGTGAACGTGATGAGGCATTTAAATAAGAAATTGGCGTAAAGCTTTCTCCTCCCCAAAAGGCAAGTTTACCACCCATGGTTGAACGAAATTTCAATCCTTTGATCGGCTCTGCTTCTAAGAAAACATTTCCTACAAAATCATTTGCCCAACCGTAATTACCTAATCGGGTTTGAATATACGCCAATGGGTTTGTTAACTCCTGACCAACATGACTTGATATACCATACGGATTTCCATTTGCATCGCGAACGGCTCCTGGAATAGTATATGGAGATGCATTGGCTTTAGCAGGATCTGTTTCAACCAGCGGTGTGGTAGGATCAAGGTTAATGGCCGAACTAAGGGGTCCACCAAATTCACTATTCGTATTTCCTAATCCAACACTTTTGGTATATGCATAACCCAGATTCTGTCCGAAGGTTAGCCACTTCGTAACTTTATGTGTCGAGTTTAAGCGAACATTTATCCGCTTATAGTTTGAAATATCAGTAGCGACAATTCCTTCCTGGTTGACATAACCAAACGATGTATAGAAGGTTGATCTTGCACTCCCTCCACTTATGCTTAGTTCATGATTCTGGCGCTGGGCATTAGAATTAAAAATAGCCTTTTGCCAGTCTGTACCTTTTCCGAGTGACGCTGGATCAGTGAAGACTATTCCATTACCATTCGCAACAGATGATTCATTTCGTAATGTAGCATACTGTGTCGCATCCAGTAAATCAAGCTTGCGTGCAGGAGCTGAGGTTCCAAAAAAACCGTTATAGTTTACCTGAATACTTCCCTCTTTTCCTCGCTTTGTAGTTACTAATATTACACCTGCCGCAGCACGCGCACCATAGATTGCCTGCGATGCAGCATCTTTTAATACTTCGATTGATTCAATATCAGATTGGTTAATGTAACCGATACCTCCATTGTCTACTACAACGCCATCCACTACCCACAAAGGATCATTGTTTCCAAACGTAGTGATACCACGAACACGGACGGTGGATGAAGAACCCGGCTGACCAGAGCTGGCCGCAATGGTAACACCCGAAACTCTTCCTTGCAAAGATTGTTCGATGCGGTTAATGGGCATCGTGGCAAGATCAGAAGCTTTGAGACTGGAGATGGCTCCTGTTACAACACTTTTCTTTTCAGTACCATAACCTACTACCACCACTTCGTCCAAAGTTGAAACGTCTGCAACCAAACTGACATCAATAACAGACTTGTCGCCAACCATCACATCATTCATGACGTACCCAACAAATGAGAATACCAGAACAGCTTCAGGTGAAGATACCTGAAGAGAATATTTTCCGTCTGCATCTGTAATCGTTCCTGTTGATGTGCCCTTTAATACTACGTTTACTCCCGGAAGTCCTTCCCCGGTTGCCCCGTCTTTAACTGTACCACTCACACTTTGCTGGGCTTGCGAATAACCCCATACCAATGTGAAGCACAGTATAAGGGAGTATTTCAAATACTTCCCTGACTGTAAAAATTCTCTCATACACTTTACTTTAAGGTTGGATAAAACTTTTCCCGTAAACGATTTTTATAGTCATCATTCAGAAATCGTTTTCGGTTAAGTCAAAAGTATCAGGAGGGACTGCTGGAGCGAAAAAAATGACTACGGTTCTATTACTGCAATCAAAAAATAGCGTTCGTCAACACTACGTCAGCAACAAAAAAAATACTGACTATCAGAAAGTTGAGTCAATGTCGGAGTAAAATAATTATTGAGCTGTTACAATTTAAAAAAGATCTTGTAAATAGATTACGCCTATCTGCTACATGAACAGAACAGAGTCGGCAAGATTAACTAAAGTGTCGAGCGCCATTTTCTTTCTAACCCTGTTGCGCAAATCTGCACACACGAACCGACAAACTTAAATTGATCTAAAAAAATGATCAGGATACTTCCTCTTCGTCATCGGCATGTGTTTTATCTCCAGCAGAATGGAGTTTATCCAAAAAGGCAGTCATGTCTTGTTCCTGACTCATGCCTAATCGCTTGCGTAGCCGATAACGCGCTGTCTCCACTCCGCGCACAGAAATATTAAGGATTGAAGCAATTTCTTTATTAGTAAGGTTCATTCGGACAAACGCACAAAGTTGAAGTTCCTTCGAAGTAAGATCAGGAAAAGTCGATTTTAACTGAGAGAAAAATTCATGATGGACCCGTTCGAAATTTGCTTCGAAAACTTTAATGTGTTCTTCGTTTTGAAGGTTAGCGGTAATCTTTTTAATAATGTCGCGCACCATTTGCCTTGGACTATCCTGACGAAGCGTTTCTTTTAAAACTTTTAAATCCTCATGCATGTCAGATAGCAACTCGCGCTTTTTCACCAGCAACATCGTGTAGTTCGCTAACTCTTTACTCTTATGAATAACATCTTCCTCGAGCTGCTCTTTATCCTTTGTGATTTGCTCCTTCTCTTGTTTGAGCTTGATTTGTTCAAGTTCTAATTCCAATACCTGACGTTTTTTAAATTCTTCATCACGCGTCTTTTCGGTTTCCTTTAGAATTTTACGTTTCACTAAATTGATGATGGTAACCAGAAGCACGCAGGCTGATAGTATATACAATGCATATGCAATGCGCGTTTGATACCATGCCGGAAGAATTTCAAAATAATAAAGTGCCTCAGCAGCATGCTCTCCTAACAAACTTCTTGCTTTCACATGAAAAACATACTGACCCGGTCTTAAATAACTAAATTCCTTGAATGGATTTTCCTGCCATGCCGACCATTGCGATTCTATGTTCTCTAATTTGTAACTATACTCAACATTCATTCTATCCTGAAAATCAGGAGATGCAAAATCAAAATGAATGTTTACAACTCCATTCACCAATTGAAATGGTGATGAAGAAGTGGTTTTCAAAGTACCACTAATGGCTCCTTCCTTTTGAACAGCTCTTACATTTTCAATTTGAGTTTGAGCAGAGTCAGACGGAGAGAACTTGAGATTAAAAGCATAAAGGCCGGTGTTCGTACCTAATAATACCTGAGAATCACCAATGGGAACAATGCATTCCATTCCCTGATTGAATGATCCCTTCAGACTTAAAAACAAATCTTTGTGCAAAATCGGGTTTGGAGATTCTGTATTAAAATATCCCGCTTCATCCCCGTGAACAAACCATGTAAGGGTATCACGCTGATACAGTTTTCGAACATTCAACTCCTTGCCAAAAAGTTTCGTAAGCGACTCCTGAAGTTGAAACTGATTTGTTTTCTCATTAAAGGTAAAGAGACCATGATTGGTTGTGAAAATAATTTCATCCTTCCAACTGAATACATTATTGCTGAATGCTGATGGCAATCCATTTTGATCTTTAAAATGTTCAAGACTAATGGCACGCGTCAACTTTTCATTTACCTTGATCCGAAACACTCCTTTATATCCATGACAAATCCAAAATACTCCCGGCTCATCGCTTTGAATGATATCCCGGCTTGATTCGTTAAAACCTTCCAACTTATTCTGTAATTCAAAACCCTTTACGGGATCAAATCGAAGAACATAAATAGCATCATACGTACAGGCGAAAAAATAACCGGGCTTATCTTTAATCGGAATTACCTTCCATACTCCAATGATGTCGGGGATTTTTTTTATACCTGTATCTGAAATCAGAAACAAACCACGATCATGACTGCAAATAATTTGTCCATTAAAGTACTGAAGTGTCCAGGCCTGCCCCTCAAGCCCTTCAATTTTTTTAAAACCTGACCTCGACTTGCGGGATGTTGAAATCTCTGAAACAAATACACCTTGATTTGTAGCGAGGTAAATTTTATTCTTCACCATAACAACATCGAAAATGGCGGCATTCTCAAATACGATTGACATCGGTGAAGATATGTCGATGCAATCAATACCATTGTTCAGTAACGCCCAGATGTTTCCATCCTTGCTTTGAAAAAGGTTAAGCACTGTTTTATCCTGAAGACTTTGAAAAGCCTCATCCGCAATAATCTGCTCACCGAACGCATCGAGTAAAATTACCTTTGTGCTGAGCGTACCAAAATAGTACTTACCTCCTGACGACTTGATGCCGCAAATAATCAGGTTACTCGAATTTTGTGGAATTAGTCTCTTTAGAAAAGTAGCATTGTGTTTTTCTCCATCCAACGCGTAAGCACTACCTTGTTTCGTTATCAACAATAGTCCCTGATCCTTAAAATCAGGTAACAGCGAAGCAATTTCTTCACCGTGAAATTCAGCTTGCTTAACTACTTCCGTAAACTCCATTGACCTCAGATCCAACTTCTTAATCCCTTCATCATCCATCACGTAAAGTTGATTATTCACAACAGCACTGCTTCTGTAGAATGTTGTTGTGGGAATTGTTACAGCCTTGTTGTTAGTGATAGCGATCAACATTCTTGAACTCCGGAATACCATGTACCCTTGCACTTCGTGGATCTGCCAAATGTTTTCAAGGTTCCGATCTTCAGGCCGAAGAAGATTCAACAAAGATTTATAGTAATATTTGCCTTGATCGTTCCGCTTAATAACACCAAGTTCATTAAAACCACCTGCGTAAATCTCTCCAAAGTTGTTCGCTTTCAAACTTCGGACAGATGAATTATTGGGGAGGTAAACCTTCTGCCATCGCTCTCCATCGAAAACAAGCGTTCCATCATTATTACCAAAGTATAATACACCATTTTTATCCTGGCACATGGTCCAGAATTGAGGATCGGCATTAAATTCCTTTTTGCTATAATGTATTATGCGTGGCACACCTTGCATAAATTCCGATGTCTGCGTTTGAGCCATGACAGAATTACCAGCATCACAAATTAATTCTGCTATTATAATGAGTAGCAAAACTTTATACAGGAAAGAAAACCGGAAATGAACGTTCATTTTATAATTGGCAATCTGCATAAATAATGCATGTTAAGGACTCTTGAAAGAAAAGTTAAAGGTAAAGATCGAATTCATTGCCCAAACTGCTTTATCAGACTAATTAATTGATTGTCAGTTGCTCTTACTCTATTGAAGTAATGTTGACGTACTAATAAAATTAACATGAAGTGTATGAGATGTAGAATGTTTTAAAAATTAGTGAGATGGCAACAATATACTTGAATTTCGAAATCGATTGTTGCACTTTTAATAAAACCTGAACGAATGAAGAAGTTTTTACTCCGCTATCTGATCATACCTTTTCTGTTTTCCTGTCTTTTGGTAATATCTACTCCTCTGAAAGTTTCAGCCCAATACCTTCATGTGGATGGAAAGAAAATTGTCGATAAGAACGGATCGGAGGTAATCTTACGCGGAATGGGACTTGGCGGTTGGATGCTTCAGGAAGGATACATGCTGGAGACCAATGCATTCGCAAATCCACAACATGAAATTCGTGCAAAAATTAAAGAACTTATCGGAGAAACAGATACACAGGAATTCTATGACGCGTGGCTGGCAAATCATTGCACCAGACGCGATGTCGATTCATTGGCATCATGGGGATTCAACTCCATCCGATTACCGATGCACTATAATCTATATACTCTGCCGATTGAGCAAGAACCTGTAGCGGGCGAAAATACCTGGCTTGACAAAGGATTTGCAATGACGGATAGTTTACTTAAATGGTGTGAAGCAAACCATATGTATTTAATTCTTGATCTTCATGCAGCGCCCGGAGGTCAGGGACACGATGCCGCCATTTCGGATTATGATGCAACCAAACCATCGCTTTGGGAAAGTGAAGCGAACAAACAAAAGACAATCGCTCTTTGGAAAAAACTGGCGGAACGTTACGCTACTAAAGAATGGATTGGTGCATACGATTTGATCAATGAACCAAACTGGAATTTCGTAGCTGGGCAAAATGCAAACGGCTGTGATGAAACAGGTAATGCACCACTTCGGAAATTATATGTAGACATCACTGCCGCAATTCGTTCAGTCGATCCAAATCACATCATCTTCATTGAAGGAAATTGCTGGGGCAATCGCTATAACGGCATCTTTCCGAAATGGGATAATAACATGGGCGCAAGTTTTCATAAGTACTGGAACTACAATGATCAGGGCTCAGTACAATTTGCTATTGATATGCGCGATCAACAAAATTTACCTGTATGGCTTGGTGAATCGGGAGAAAACTCGAACACCTGGTTTACCAATGCAATCAAGTTGGTTGAAACAAATAAAATAGGTTGGGCATGGTGGCCTATGAAGAAAGTAGCTTCGGTAGTAAATCCGCTTACTATTGTTAAGAATGCAGATTACACTACCCTCACAAACTACTGGACCAATGGCGGAACAAAACCTTCAGCAGCATTTGCCAAAAATGCAATGATGCAACTTGCTGAGAATACCAAAATCGAAAATACAATCTATAGAAAGGATGTTATTGATGCGATGTTCAGACAAGTTCAGGAGACAACAACAATACCTTTCAAAACTAACAAGGTACCTGGCACAATTCATTTCTCCGATTATGATTTGGGACGAAACGGAAAAGCATATTCAGATACGGATACAGCAAACTATAGAGTAACCACCGGAACGTATGCCGCCTGGAACAACGGCTGGGCTTACAGAAATGATGGAGTTGATATTCAGGCATCGTCTGATACCGATCCATCTTCCAATCATTTCAATGTGGGATGGACCCAGGATGGTGAGTGGTTGCTATATACTCTTGATGTTGATTCAAGTGCTGTTTATGATGTTATCATTCGTTATGCAGCCTCTAACAGCAATAGTAAGATCATCTTAAACTTAAATGACGCAAACATCAGTGCAAGCTCAACATTGAATTCAACCGGGGGAAATCAAATCTGGGGAAATAAAACAATTAGTGATGTGGTACTGTATAAAGGAAAACAAAAGCTCAAAGTTATTCTAGAAAAGGGAGGTGCAAACCTCGGGAACATAAGCTTCTCATTAAAAAAAAAATTAAATGAAGTTTCATTTACTGCACTTTCTTCAGAAACCAGTAACGCTGGGAATATCATTTATTTATCGGTAAATAAAAAAACAGATGCATCAACGTTAACGAGTGCGACTGGTTTTTCAAGTCAGGTAAACGGTGAAGAGCGGACAATTGGTTCCGTTGAAGTGGATGAAGCCAACACAAGTCGCATAATCATTCAAATTGATCAGGAGGTATTCGACAATGATATCATTACCATTAGTTATAATTCAGATCTTGTAAAGTCTACGGATGAAACCTTACTGGAAGATTTTGCTAACCTTCCTGTAAAAAACAATCTTCCCTTTCATTTTGCCATTCCGACTAAAATTGAAGCGGAGGCATTTGTTGTAAACCAAGGTCTCCAACTTGAAGCTACAACCGATACAGGTGGTGGTCAAAATGTTGGTTATACAAACGTTGGTGATTATTTAGAGTACAGAATTCGTGTATCAGAAGATGGCGAGTACCCGATGGAGGCTCGGATAGCTTGTAATGCCACTGCCGGAATTATTGAAGTGGAGCAGCGTAGTGAAACAGGAGAAATATTAAATAGTGTAATCATCAATGTTCCGGTTACGGGTGGATGGCAAGCCTGGCAAACTGTAAAAGTAAAAATGAATTTAACGGCAGGTCGGGGAATCCTGCAAGTGAAAATACTTCAACCTGAATTCAACATTAACTGGTTTCGATTTTTAGCCGCTGATATTATTAGCGGAGTAGAGGATAATCGTCAGGGAGTATTAAACATTTACCCAAACCCCGCTGACCAATACTTAACCATTGAATTACCTGAGAATATTCAGCATCAGGAGAAGTCATTTGTTATACGATCCGTAAATGGAACAACCGTTAGGAAGAATAATTTGCTGACGCGCGAACCGTTCGCTACCATACCCATTGGCGACTTGTCAGCAGGGATGTACATTGTTGAATTGAAAGACCATGATAAGGTATGGCGAAGTAAATTTATTAAGCTGAAATAGTGTGTTAATAACTTTGCCTGATTGATTAAATGCAGGCACATCCTTCTATTGCATCTGATTGCGTTCTATAAATTCTTTGAACGTTTTTCGATAGGTATCACTGATGGGAATAAGTGCATTTCCAATCTGCACCTCGCCTTTATGAATAACTTCAATCGCCTCAACGGCTACAATGAACGAGTTATGTATTCGAATAAATTTATCAACTGGTAATTGTTCTTCTAAAGTCTTAAGGCGTTGAAGGGTTACAACCTTTTGTTGCTTTGTGTGAATGGTGACATAATCTTTCAAACCTTCCACATACAGAATATCGTCCCAACGTACCTTCACAATCTTGGTTCCATCCTTTACAAAAATGAAAGGCTGAATTGACTCTGAAGATTTTCCTTCCATCATCACAACCGGTGGCGGTACTGCGTTTCGCTGGCTTGCTTTCTCTACAGCCCGAAGAAATCGCTCGAACGTTATAGGCTTTAACAAATAATCAATGACATCTAACTCATATCCTTCCAATGCATATTCAGAATAGGCAGTTGTTAAAATGACCATCGGTTTTTTCTGCAACGCTTTTAACAACGAGATACCCGTAATCTCCGGCATTTGTATATCGAGAAATAGCAGATCGATTGATTCTTTCCGTAAAATCTCCATGGCTGCAAGCGGACTGGAGCACGCATCAACTAATTTAAGATACGGAACCTTCTTGACGTATTCCGTCATCAGGTTACGCGCCAGCGGTTCGTCTTCTACAATAAGGCAGGAAAGATTCACGCTACAATTAATTTTAATTTTACAGTATATGTATCGGCTTGATCATCCACATGCAATTCATATTGATTGGGATAACTGAGTGCTAATCTACGATGAACATTTTGTAATCCGATGCCCGACTTCCCGCCATTATCAATCTGGGCAGAAGGTATTTTACTGTTGCTCACGGTGTACAGGCATTCATCTCCGTTTATTTCGAGCGAAATCTTAACCCAAGCCGATGCATTGTTGTTTGTTACGCCATGCTTAAATGCATTCTCTAAAAAAGTAATCAATATAAAAGGTGTGATCAATACGGTACTTACATTTCCTTTAACCTTAAAATCGATGGGTATCTGGTTATTCAATCTTAATCGCTCCAGACTTATGTAACTCTCGATGTATTCAATTTCTTTTGTAAGCAATACCTTCGGATGATTTGAATCGTAAATCATATACCGCATCATTTGCGAAAGCTTGGCAATTACCTCGGTGGTGTTTTCAGATTTACTATACGCCAGGTAGTATAAATTATTCAACGTATTAAAAAGAAAGTGCGGGTTGATCTGCGCTTTTAAAAAATTAAGTTCAGCGGTAAGTTTTTCATTTTCTACTTCCTTCTTGCGCGCTTCCAGTTCCAGCCATTCCACAACGAATTTCAATAATCCAACAAAAGCAACAATAAAGAAATTAGTAGTAACAACTTGAATAATAAATCGTGGATTGTAGAGGTAGCCATTCTCCCCACTATATCCATCCAGTAAATATCGCTCGGCATGCAATCGCGCGAACATCACGACAGAAAAGGCAATGACAAACTGAAGTATAAACATCCAGATCTTTCTATTCCTCAGAAACCTGGGCAGGAGAAAGAAATAATTGAAATACGAGATGATGAGTATAAAAACCAATTGATTGGAAACAACCAGGAGTATTCTGGACCAATCTATCTCCGGATCTTTTTGATAGCGGCTTATTTGATATAAGAAAAAGGAAATGTAAACGCACCAAAACGAAAGGTGCATCAACAACATTCGATTGCGATTTACAGTAGATGAACTATTGAGCATAGAGCATGAATAAAATTAATATCGAAATATAGTCGTAACCGTAAAGCACCGTCCCGTTTTTCATCACTATTCTACCGCTCCCACTATTTCATCGACCGTTAGGCACGATTGTACATTTCTTTTCCAAAGCGCATGTTCTTCTGGATTGTCGAATTAAAATCCCCGATGGTCTAATAAGAGCCAAACAAGGCTAACAAAATCATTCCTTTGCAGTTAAAGAATAGTGTTGCGCTTTTGCAACAACATGAAACCGTGTTTATGAAAAATTTAGTACTCATTATTTTACTTGTTTCTACCTTTGGATTACAAGCTCAAGACCAATCCTCCACATCAAAAAAGGGCAATACAACAATTAGTGGATCTATCGTTGATAGTTCGAGCGGTCAGCCGGTAGAATTTGCGAACGTGGCCTTAATTGATCCTACCACCAACAGACCTGTTGATGGTGCTGTTTGTGATGATAAAGGAAAATTCTCCATTTCAAAAATTGCCGAAGGCACTTATACTGTGTCGATATCCTTTATTGGTTACGAGACTCAAAATATTGAAAACATTACCGTAACCGATAAGAGAGAAGATTTGAATCTGGGGCTTGTAAAATTAGCATCCAGCACCAAGATTCTAAATGAAGTTGTGGTTGAGGGACAGAAGTCTTTGATTGAAGAACGTGTTGACCGGACTATCTACAATGCCGAGAATGATGCCACAACAAAAGGTGGTGATGCAACGGATGTTTTAAAAAGAGTACCCATGCTTTCGGTGGATATGGATGGAAATGTGAGCTTGCGTGGTAGTCAAAACATAACCGTTTTGATCAACAACAAGCCATCAACCATTATGGCATCGAGTATTGCAGATGCATTAAAACAAATTCCGGCAGATCAGATCAAATCTGTCGAAGTGATTACCTCACCATCGGCAAAATATGATGCAGAAGGTTCAGGAGGTATTATCAACATCATAACAAAGAAAAATACTTTACAAGGTGCCACATTAAATATTGATGCCGGAGTTGGTCTTCGCGGATCTAACCTTGGTTTGAATGGTAATTATCGAAACAAGAAAATGGGATTTTCATTGGGCGGTTTTGGTCGTTCAACCTATAACACTCCCGGCCATTTCGAAAATAGCCAGCTGATAACGGACTCTGATGACAATGAAATTCTCAATGTTCAAACTGCAGATACCAGAAACAATGGTCTGTTTGGAAATTATACATTGGGTTGGGATTATGATATTGACAAAAAGAATTCACTCGCTGCATCTGTACGCTTTGGTGCTCGCAATCGCAAGAGTTACCAAGATGATCTGTATACAACAAACACGACATCTGGCAGCAATCTTCGTAATGTAGTGACGAATGATGTAAATGAAACGGTTGACGTAAACTTAACATACACACGCCTTTATGATAAGCCTCAGCGTGAATTCAGTTTCCTTGCACTTTATAGTCGCAATAACCGAAACAACGATTTTCAAAACGTAACAACAGAAAGAAATGAAGTACCTTATTCAGAGGGGTACAAAAATCTCAATGATAGCTATAATCAAGAGATCACCATTCAAGCCGATTATCAAACACCTATCGGAACAAATCAGATGATTGAATTTGGTGGAAAGGGTATTATGCGAACAGCCATTAGTGATTTTACATATTACTCTGACGTTGATGGTGATGGTATCTATGAATTATCGGATAATACACAACTCTCCAATAATCTTAATTACGATCAAAACATTTTATCAAGTTACCTTTCATACACATTAACAACAAAGAGTGGGTATAGCGTAAAAGCCGGAACCCGATATGAGTATACTACCATCAATGCTTACACAAAAACAGAAGACAATATTGAAATACCTTCTTATGGTGTAATGGTGCCAAGCATTAATCTTTCAAAGAAATTAAAAGAAGGAATGGTTAAGGTAGCCTATAACAGAAGAATTCAAAGACCATCCATTCAATATTTGAATCCTAATGTTCAATCATCAAATCAGCTTAACTTATCACAAGGTAATCCTGAGTTAAGCCCAGAATACACCAACAATTATGAATTATCATATAGCACATTCAAAAAAGGAACTTCGATAAACTTAACATCATTCGTTCGTAACACCACTGGATCAATACAAAGTGTTAGTCAAAATCTTGATGATGGCCGGATTCTAACTACCTATGAGAATATCGGTATCGAAAACGCATATGGAGTAAGTCTTTTTGTAGGCATCAATTTGGGCAAACTCACATTAAATGGTGGTGGTGATACGTATTACGCTGTTCTGGACAATAAACAAGGCACCAAAAATGAAGGTTGGGTTATAAGTGGAAGAGCCTTTGGAAGTTATGATTTAGGCAGCGGTTGGGGAGTTCAATTCTTTGGTTTCGCAAGAGGTCGCAGAGTGCAGTTGCAAGGAACACAAGGGGCGTTTAGAATGTATAGTCTGGGAATTAAAAAAGATCTGAAAGACAAAAGAGGTAGTATTGGAATTGGAGCAGAAAATTTCTTTACACCATCAATGAAAATAAAAGGTGAAACCAATACTCCGACCATCACACAGAGCAGTACGAATATTATGCAAGTCATGAGCTTCCGGGTAAACTTTAGTTATCGTATAGGTAAGATGAGCGTTGATGCCAAGCCAAGACGGAGTAGAAAATCGATTAACAACGATGACTTGAAAGAAGGTGGTGGAGATATGGGTGGTGGCCAAAGTGATGCTGCACCAACACAACAACGTAGTGGTGGAGGTGGTGGATTTACACCTGGTCAAGGCACTGGTGCCAGACCTGCCGCAGCTGCGGGGGCCGTAAAAGTAGTAGCAGGAGATCCTACAGCTGTTGTTGATGCTGCTGGAGTCTGGAACTATACAGTGGAGTCACCTCAAGGTGGTAGTGGTGTAATTACACTTGTGAAAGAAGGTGATAAACTCAGTGGAAAAATAAAAAACAATCAGTTTAACAGAGAAAGCGATTTATCTTCCGTAACGCTTACCGGAAATGAATTAGCATTTAGTTACGAAGTTTCAATGGGTGGTAACTCCATGGTAATTCAGGTAAAAGCAATTATTACCGGTGATGAATTGAGCGGCAACATGGCAGTCGGAACGTTTGGAACGTATCCAATAAAAGCAAATCGTTTAAAATAATAATGGGTTAAATCGTGGAGATAGTTGAGTGATCAAATAATGGAAAAAGAGACTGTAGAATTGTGGAGATTGAAAGGAAGAGTTGGTGAAACCATTCCGAAGAAAGAGTATGATTTGATTAGTGAGTTTATCTTAACCTTGCTCACTGAACGTGAAACGATTGAACTTCAGGAACTGCTTTTAGAAGCGCAAGAAAGTCTGGCAAGTGTTATAACAAAAGACATTAGCCGACCTTTGCTTGAGGTAAAGCAGGATTTAGAAGCAAAAGGATTTATTAAAGTTACGCGTCAACCAAACCGGTTACAGTTTATTAGCGTGGTCAGAAAAAATTCCAGAAGAGAACGATTTGGTTCCTGGGGTCAGCGATAGATTTTGAGAAGTAGGTATCAGATTCAACTGATACCTACTTTGCTTTCACAGCAATCTCCCTTATTTTTTTTACACGTTCCGGATCAACAGTACGAAGTTTAAATTCACTTCCTTCATCCGAACCCATTCCTGCAATTTGTGGATTTCTAAAAACCATTTCGCTTTCGCGGAACGCAGTTGCGGAAAAATGAATTTCAGTTGATTTAGATTTTGAAACGATCTCTCCTACTGTATTTTCATTTACACCTGATCCCGGCATGATGGCAATTCTTCCATTTGCCTTAATAATTAATTTACCAATTAAATCTGCACCCTTAACAGCCTGAGCTTGCTGACCAGCTGTAAGTATTCTATCAAACCCAGCTTCAATACAATCTTCTAATGCTTCAAACGGATCGCGCGCCATATCAAATGCGCGATGACAGGTAACGCTCAAGGGACGTGCCTGTGCAATTAATTCTTTACAGCGTTTCTTATCAATCGTTCCGTCAGGATTTAAAATTCCAAACACAACACCGTCTACACTTAGTTTCTGGCATTGTGAAATATCGCGCTTCATGGAGTGAAACTCATAGCTATTATAACAGAAGTCGCCACCCCTTGGACGAATCATCACAAAAACATCCATGCTAACATTTTGCCGTACTAATTCAATCGTTCCATAGGAGGGTGTTGTTCCACCTTCGCCCGGATTATCACATAATTCAATGCGATCCGCTCCACCTTCCTGAGCCTTGAGAGCTGACTCAATATTATACACTACGATCTCAACTTTCATCAGTAATTACTTTTTGAATCAAAGAGTTTATTTCCAGAAGCATCATGCACGGCAAAGGTAAATCCCTTCTGTAAACAGTAAGCTCCGTATTCTCCATTCTTATTCAGTGCAAGAAAACCTACCTGAACTTCTTTTGATTTCGCTGGATTTTTTTTGATGATACGCTCAACAGCAAGCTGACATGCCTCCTGCGGACTATGGCCCTGACGCATAAACTCCACCACAAGGTGACAACCCACAATGCGCATTACTTCTTCCCCCACTCCCGTTGAAGTGGCAGCCCCTACTTCGTTATCAACATATAAGCCTGCACCTATAATAGGCGAATCACCAACGCGTCCATGCATTTTAAATGCCATCCCACTTGTAGTACATCCGCCTGATAGATTTCCGCTTACATCTAACGCCACCATACCGATGGTGTCGTGATTTTCAATATTTGCTATCGGTTTATATTCCGATTTCTTTAGCCATTCCTTCCAAATCTTTTCGGTTTTCTTGTTCAACGATTTTTCCTTTTTAAAACCATTGGCCAATGCGAATTTCAACGCACCCTCTCCTACTAACATAACATGTGGTGTCTTCTCCATCACCATCCGCGCAACGGAAATGGGATGGCCAATGTGTTGCAAAAAGGCAACTGAACCACAATTCCCATGTTCATCCATAATACAAGCATCCAATGTTACCTTACCATCACGATCAGGCAAGCCACCTAACCCAACAGACATCTCAGTAGAATCACTTTCAGGAACACGTGCTCCAGCTTCAACAGCATCTAATGCGCGACCACCACGTGATAAAACTTTCCAGGCTTCAGCATTAGCCTCCAAGCCAAAATTCCAAGTAGAAATAACAATAGGCTTATTTACTGTGGGCTGCGACTTAGCAAGCAAGTCTGAAACAGGTAATGCCGCTGCACCTAATGCTGATAGTTTTATAAAATCTCTGCGAGTACTCATTTTAAAGTATTGAAGTTCGAAGTGTTAAGGTGTTGAAGGTAGCATAAAAAAGAATATTTTAAACCCTCAGTGATTGAAATCTAAAGGTGTTTTTAATTTTCAAAGTTCCAACCAAATTAGCAGTAACTATAGAACAAGTAATTCGAGTGACGATAACTTCAACACTTCGGACTTCGAACCTCAACACTAATCAATAATCCGCCTCGCAAGCCTATAATGCTTTTGGTAATAATCAGCATACAAGTTCGCTTCTACAACACCCAACGAACTGGAGGAATGAATAAACTTGACATCTTTTTTTCCTCGCACATCGGTTACTAAACCGACATGCGTAATCTCTCTCTTTTTTCTACCCGTAGCAAAGAAAACCAAGTCACCGGGTTGGAGGTCACTCATCTTTATTTCCTTTCCAATTTTACTTTGACTTTCTGAACTTCGGGGTAACGTTAAATCAATTGCACGAAAAGAATTGAGTAGCAATCCAGAACAGTCCATTCCGCTTCGTGTTGTGCCGCCATATTTATAGGGTGTACCAATATAGGTTCTCGCAGTGGTGATTACCTTACCAACAGTATCCTCTCTTGCGCTTACATGTTTATGCGAGGCACATGAATACTGAAAAAGCGCAGGCAACAAAATAACAAAGAGAAAATGCTTTTGACTAAACTTGAGTTTAAAAAATGACTTCATAGAAGTTTAAAAAATTAATGGGCAAATATACTGGTTTCATTGCATTTACAGAAGCCACTAACCTCATTGCAATGCGGTTCAAAGAAACCAAACCGCTATAAGTCTAATGCTTTACTTTAAATGAGAAATTCTTAATTTCAAGTTCTAAATTATTGTCATGGAATCAGTCATTGTTATTATTGTCATTATTGCAGCAGTTTACATTACCTATAAGATTTTCTCTGCACTACTCAAATGGATCCTCATTGGGATTGTTGTTGTGATGGCCATTGCCTACTTCAGTAACCCGAATGAATCGAACCACAAAAAGAGGTTTAAGGAAATCGCGAAGAACCTGCCGGTAGAAGTCAAAGATGATGCCCTACAGGTAGCCGACTATAAAGTATTCTCCCTTGTAAAGGTGCGAGTAAAGGGCGAAAAGAAAACGGTCGGTGTAGGTATGTTTGGTAAAATTTGGTACTTTGATGATATAAAGGAAAGCATTGTCAATCCTTGATCGATTGATACGCTATTGAATAGTGGTTGTTTGAATATGAGGACTGATGATGGAGCAATAGC
>DAIQPD010000224.1:0-6528 GCA_036787535.1 Chryseolinea sp. | reverse complement strand
TGCCAATGGCTTTGTTTCTCATTTTGTCTGCCTTGTCCATATCTTTTATATGCCACTGTTCAAATCGGCCCGGATAAGCTTCAAAGTATTTTACCGGATCTTTACCTGCATTTACTACCCAGAACAAATCCAGTTCCATTCCTACCTTTTTGGGATCGAGTTCTTTCAGCATTAAGTCATACGGTATTTGTCCTTCAATGGTATCAAACTCAAAGGCGTGGTTGTGGTATTGAAAGCGAATACCTGCTGCATTGCATACTTCACCAGCTGCATTCAAATCTGCGATAATAGTTTTATACTGATCGATAGTTTTACGATCTGGCTCTTGAAGATATGGCATCACCATAAAATCTTGCCCGTTTTTCTTTGCATCATCAACGGCTTTCTTCCAGGTATCACCTTTAATCAGATTGAGTCCGTAATGACCGCTTGTTACTTTCATTTTCAAACTCTTTGCATAATTGCAAAACTCGGTAAAGTCCATGCCGAAAATTTTGCCATCATTATACCCATACGTTTCCAGTTCTGTATATCCATAGCTTGCTACTTTTTGTAGTACACCCTTTGGATCGTTCCCTATTGTGCTTCGCAAAGTGTAAAGTTGTAAGCCCAATGCTTTACCTTTTTGTCCTGCTTGTAAAAAAGCGGGTGCCACCATCAACCCTGCTGCTGTGAGGGAAGAACGTTGAATAAATTCTCTTCTGTTCATCTTGGTATGGTTTAGTTATTTTTCTAAAGTGATTCGACTTAGCATAAACAGGTTGTCATTTCCCGCTTTTTCATTTTTGAATACCAGCACAAAAGTATGCTTACCTGATAAAGGCTCAATCGTTATTGAAGTTGACCGTGCTGTAATTCCTGCTCGTAACTCAATCTTCGGAGATTTATCAAAACTTACCTTACCTAATTTCTTACCGGTTGGTGAATCCAGATAAACTTCAATCTCTCCTCCTTTTGATACATTCGCTATCTCAGCAATCGTGAATTGCAATTTATCGACACCTGTCAAGTCAATGTCTTGATAACGAACAGATGAATTATGCTTCACGTTATCAACTACTATATTAGGGCCGGCAGAACGCTTACTTGTGCCGCCTTTAAATTCCACTACATCAGCGCCATTCAACACAGGAGCCCGAAGAGCTGAAGTTTGAGAAGCTGAAATGGATGGCATACCCAACGCACCATTATCATCATACATGGCAGTTATAATGTATGCTGATGTTGGTGTGATACCTTCTTTAGGTGCAGGTTCAAATTTCGCAGTACCTTTTAATGGCAATCCCTTTGAATCTTTAACATCAGACAACGATAAAATATACTCTACCATAGCCATGGCATCTTCTTTTGATACTTGCGGATGAGCAGCCATTGGCGTTTCTCCCCAAACTCCTGCACCTCCTTTAAGTATCTTATCAGATAATTTCTCAATTGCTTTTACATCGCTCTTATATTTAAGCGCTACATCGCGATAGGCTGGTCCTGCTGATTTTTTATCAATCAAGTGACATGATTTACAATCACTCTCTGCAATCAACAATTTACCGGGTAGTTCTGCTCGTTGGTGGCCCTGCGCAATCTTTGTCATATCATAACCTTGAGGAAGGTAATCGACTGTTACTAAAACCCGATGGGCAGGTATACTTCCATCCGATGAACTTCCATCTTCTTTATCAGTAGCGGAAGCTGAATACGAAACTGATCCACCCGCTAAATAAAACTGACTGTTGCCTGTCGTTAAATTTAAAGAAACAACCGGAGGCTCATTACCGGCAACAATTGTGATGTCAGCCGAAGAGCTTGATCCATTTGAATCCTTAACCGTAAGTTTAGGACGATAGATTCCGGCTTTATCAAACGTTACATTAAATATTCCATCAGCAGATGTTAGTGTCTGATTATTTGCTTCCAGTTGATAGGTAATCGCATCACCATCAGGATCAATTGTTCCTGCAGCAGAAATATTGACAACCAAAGGCAGAGCGCCTACAGTTTTATCGGCTGTTAGTTTTGGTAACGGTGCCCGATTACCTCTGTTAAAATCAATTCTCGACAAACGTGAATCAGGATTGCTGGCAAACCAACGTGTACCGTACTCCAATGTATAAAGCTTGCCATCCGGACCAAACGCCATATCAATGATATTGTTAAACTGAACACCTTCCATGAAGGGGTCAATGTCTGTAATTTTTCCATTCTGATCCATCGATACCAGTCGCATCCAATTACGCATCCAATCGTAGATGATCAGTTTACCATCGAAATAATCTGGAAAAGCATCGGACTGACCTTTATATTTTTCGGAATAATACACCGGTCCGGCCATGGCATTTCTACTACCTTCTTTCATCAATGGAAAATCAGGAGACGCAGCATACGGATACCAAATGAAGGGAGGACTGACTGGTGGCAGTTCTAGTTTACCTGTGTTGTTTGGTGAATTATTTATTGGCTTTAATGCATCATGCTTTGGAGCGGATGTTTTATTTTCAAAATCATATTCATTGTAAGCATAGTTTCCTCCAACGAAATACGGCCAGCCAAAAAATCCTGGTTTCTGAGCCTGGTTCACTTCATCATATCCGCGAATACCTCTAGTCTCTTTATCTTCACCAGCATCAGGGCCCACCTCACCCCAATACAAAAATCCTGTTTTCTGATCGATTGAAATCCGATAGGGATTACGATTACCCATTACATAAATTTCACCGCGGGTCTTCTCTTCACCTTTCGGGAAAAGATTTCCTTCCGGGATGGAATAGGTACCATCTGCTTCAGGATGAATGCGTAAAATTTTTCCGCGTAAGTCGTTTGTGTTACTGGACGATTTTTGTGCATCGAAAGGAGATCTTCCCGGGGTTTCATCTGAAGGACTAAATCCATCGGATTCAAACGGACTCGTGTTATCGCCTGTAGACACATAGAGATTATTATCCGGACCGAAAGTAATTGATCCACCGGTATGGCAACAGCTTTCGCGTTGAGTGGCTACTTCCAGCATTTCTTTCTCAGAAGCCATATCGATCTTCGAACCATCCAAGGTAAAGCGTGATAAAATGTTTGCTGATTTAGAGGGTGTTGAATAGTAAATATACAACCAGTTATTCTTTGCAAAATCCGGATCGTGTGCCAGACCCAACATACCGTCTTCAAACTTGGTGTTAACATTAAAGGTATTGATGAGTGCGATACTATCCGCTTTTGGATCGTAGAGTTTCACAGCACCTTTGCGTTCCAGAAAAATAATCCGACCATCCGGTAAGATGTCCATCTCGGTAGGCTCATCGAAGTAGCTCGCCAATACAACTTTGTTAAATCGATTTTCCTCTGGCGCAAGCTTAGTAGTAGCTTTGGTGTAATCCAGTTTACTATCACCGATTACATAATCCAATCCCATCCAAATATGATCGAGGTACTGAGGATCAACGTAACTTTCTTTGGTGTGACCTAAACCGGTATAGAATGAACGACCTCCATCAAACTCATGGTACCATACAATGGGATGATTGTCTCCATTCTCACCACCTTCATAGGTAGTTTCATCCAGCGTGTACAACACGTTAATATCCTTCGAAATTTTCTTGTAGTTGTAGAGTTCGTCTTTGCGCATCCAGTCATCTGGAAGTCCTTCGACTAATTCATCCGATTTTACTTTCTTGAATTTAGCATCCTGAATTTTAGGATGGCTCTTAAAGTAAGCACCAACCAGTTTTCCATACCAATACCATTCGTATTCTGTATCAGCGGCAGCGTGAATACCCATGTAACCTCCGCCAGCTTGAATGAATCGTTTAAAGGATGCTTGCTGGTATTGATCCAACACATCACCTGTTGTGTTCAAAAAAACAACCGCTTTGTATTTCTTTAAACTCTCGTCTGTAAAAGCAGAAGCATCTTCTGTAGTGTCGACAACAATACCTTTCTCGGTAGCAAGTTTTAAGAAGGCCGACTTTCCATCTTCAATGGCTTCGTGCCGATATCCTTTTGTTTTTGAGAACAGTAATACACGCTTCTCACTTTCCCCGCAAGAAAACAAGAGGATTACCATAGCCAGTATGGCTAAACTAGATTTTATATTCATGTCTGGTTGTTTCTAATTTAAACTATAGTAATGTTGGGCACTACTAGAGTTCTTTTATCTTGATATTTTTAAACCATACACCATTGCCGTGATCTTGCAATGCGATATGACCTTTGCTGGCTTTGCCAAATGCCTTCATGTCTTTGAACTTACTTCCTTTCACTAATTCATCCCAGGCAGCAGTGTGCATTTGCGTCTGAACTACTTTCGTTCCATTCAGCCATATTTCCAAATTACCTTTATTAGAACTAATGCGTACCTGATTCCATTCACCCGCGGGTTTAACCGTTTCGGTTGAACATGAAATCAGATCATACAAATCTCCTGCGCGATGCTTTATAATTTTTGCATCAGGGTGACAGGTGTTGTCGAGGACTTGAATTTCAGGCCCGGTGTAATAGGTATTTTTATTTTCACTGCTCTCCACCACATTGAACATAATCCCACTATTACCACACGCTGAAATTTTCCATTCCAACATCAGATCAAAATTATCGTATTCCTTTTCAGTGATAATATCGCCAGCTTCAAGAGTTTTTCCATCCGAATTCTTTACATTATCGAGGTAGAGTACACCATCTTTTACTTTCCAGGCTTCACCGATTTTATTGTCCCCATACATGCGCCAACCTTTCGTTGTGCTTCCATCAAACAAAAGTTTCCATCCTTCCTTTTTTTCCTGATCAGTCAGAGCGGTTTGGGCTGAAGCATCCAGAAATTTTACAGAAGCCAATAGGACGATAATAAAAAAGCAATTTTTCATAAGTTGATGGCAGTAGTCTCGTGAATTATGAACTTAATCTTTTGGCTTTTCGCCATCTAAAGAAAGCACATACATCGACATCTTTTCAGCATCTGCCAGTGTTAAATCTCCATGTGGCGACATTGGAATCTCTCCCCAGTTTCCGCTACCTCCGTTGATAATTTTTCCAGCCAACATGGTTACATTAGCCTTAGTGAACTCATATTTAGTGGCCACCTCTGTGTGTGATGGGCCAATGATTTTATTGGTAGGATGGTGACAAGTTTTACAATCACTTCCGTCAACTAATGCCTGACCTTGCGCAATCATTTCATCTGGCGATTCTTTCTTTGGCTCTGCTAATTCATTTTCATCATCGCTATCAGCTTCTTTTGCTGTTGCTTCAGTTTGTTCTGCTTCTTTTTTAGATCCACAGGATGTAATAGTGAATGTTGCAAAAGAGGCAATGGCGATAACTACAAATACTTTCTTCATGGTATAGTTTTTTTATTTGATTAAATTCCTAAAATTCGTTTGTTCAGCTTTTGATCTTTGCCTGTCGAAGCAAAATCATCAAATGCTTTTTCCGTTACCCGGATAATGTGATCTGCAATGAATGGAGCACCTTCTGCTGCCCCTTGCTCCGGATGCTTAATGGCACATTCCCACTCTAATACAGCCCAGCCATCATAACCATATTGAGTTAGTTTAGAAAAGATGGTTTGAAAATCAACTTGTCCATCTCCCAATGATCTGAATCTTCCCGGGCGATCTACCCAACCTTGATATCCGCCATAGACACCGCTCTTTCCTGTAGGATTGAACTCAGCATCTTTAACATGGAACATCTTTATAAAACTGTGATAAAAATCGATGTACTGGATGTAGTCAAGTTGTTGAAGTACAAAGTGACTTGGATCATACAGAATATTACAGCGCGAGTGATTACCTGTGGCTTCTAAGAAGCGCTCGAAAGTAATGCCATCATGCAAATCTTCACCGGGATGAATTTCATAACAAAGATCAACACCTGCTTTGTCGTAAGCATTCAAGATAGGTAGCCAGCGCTTCGCCAATTCTTTGAAGCCATCTTCAACTAATCCGGCAGGACGTTGAGGCCATGGATACACCGTGTGCCACATCAATGCCCCCGAAAAAGTAGCAACTGCATTTAAACCTAAATTCTTACTGGCTTTGGCTGCATACTTTAATTGATCTACTGCCCATGCTGTTCTTTCTTTTGGTTTACCCCGAAATGCTTTGGGAGCAAAGCCGTCAAACAATTCATTGTATGCAGGATGAACTGCAACCAACTGACCTTGAAGGTGCGTTGATATTTCAGTGATCTCCAAACCACATGAATTAACCAAACCCTTTAACTCGTCACAATAGTCTTTACTTTCAGCTGCTTGCTTTAAGTCAATACAGCGCTTATCCCATGCTGGAAGTTGAACACCAACATAACCAAGAGAAGCTGCCCACTTACATATTGTTTTTAAATTATCGAAAGGCGGTTGGTCGCCCATGAACTGCGCCAAAAAAATCGCTGGCCCTTTTATCGTATTCATTCTTAAAACTAGACTTTAGATGTTAGAAATTTAGACTTTAGATGTTAGACACTAGTAGCAAGACTTAATACTACAATTAGTCTTACTACTAGTGTCTATATACTTGATACTATTTAAGCTTTGTCCATTTGCGATTA
>DAIQPD010000035.1:0-29673 GCA_036787535.1 Chryseolinea sp. | reverse complement strand
GTTCGCCTTCTGCATAAAAGGGACATCTGGTATACAATTCGTGCTTATGAAAACGCTAAAGTTAAATAAGATGGTAACGTTGTTTTTCCTGATGATTGGAGGAATAGCGGTAAATGCTCAACAGAATCAAGCAGAAGTTCCGGGCGATAATTTCAGTCTGGAAGGAGCGCTTGAATTATTTAAGAAGTCAACATCTCCTGAAGATTTTGAACGACAACTCAACTCTTCTGATTCAAGAGTAAACAATCTCGATCTTAACGGGGATGGTGATATTGATTACATTAAGGTAATCGATCGAAACGAAGGTAACGTACACGCCTTTATTCTTCAGGCTGTTATTTCCCAAACTGAAAGTCAGGACGTAGCCGTGATCGAATTGGAAAAGCTCGCGAATGGTAAAGCCGTTTTACAGATTACGGGCGATGCCGATGTTTACGGCATTGAAACGATTATTGAGCCTACGCAGGAAGTGAGAGTGAATGCAGGTACAAGTACCACGCAAGCAGTGGTAAATGTTTGGGCCTGGCCTTCTGTTCAATACATCTACAGTCCGTATTATTCATCCTTATGGATTTCACCTTGGGGATGGGACATGCGACCAATGTGGTGGAGACCATGGAGGCCGGTAGCATACCATGTTTACAATCCTTGGTGGACACCTTACAGACCATACTATGCTTCTTGTTACAGCCATAGAGTTTCTTATGCTCACCATATTTATAGACCTTATCGAACAACATCAATAGTGGTCTATAACAGGCATAATACACAGATTACGCACTACAGATCAAAACATTACGACTCTAACCGTAATGGAAATGGTGGCCGTGATCAATATAATGGTGGTCGCACCAATGGTCGTCAAAATGGAAGTGCACATCAAAACGATTCTAACGGTGGCAGGCAGAATTCTTCCTACAGTCATAACGGTGGTTCAAGATCAACAAGCGACTGGAATAAGAATCAAAGTAGTTTGAACAGAAGGTCTTCTACCTCACGTGAAGAATTAACTTCCAGGAACCGATCAACATCTGATTTTAAAAGTAAACCAAGTGTGACTCAACGAAATTCAACAAGTTTTAAACAACAAGACTTGTCGAAGAACAGATCAAGTGCATCGGATCGAAATATTCGTTCACAGCAACAAGTAACAAGACCAAGTAGTGACTTCAGAAGTAATCAAAGATCGAACACTGTTCAGCCCAATAGAACACGATTATCCTCTGGAAGTTCAGGTACTTCTCAACGATCCGGATCTCGGGGAAATGGAGGCAACTCATCTTCCTCAGGCCACAATAGAAAAGGGGGACATTAGTCCCCTTTTTTATTACTTCCTAATATCATACTACATGACCCGTTGCATCCTATTATTTCACAACTTTAACAATGCATACGATTAACATAGTATTGTAAATTCCTACATCGGTATTGAAACAATGAACTTGGTATAGCGCCCTACCTCGGATTCCACTTCGATTTTGCCATGCATAGCTTGAACACATTTCCGGACGGTATATAATCCTAATCCATTTCCTTCAGACTTTTCGTGACCCATAAAAAACATATCAAAAATTTTGGAGCGAATCGATTCATCAATACCAACGCCATTATCGTAGATACTAATCACAACATTTTTATTCTTCACAAAAGCACCAACCTCCACACGTGCATGTTCCTTACCCTTTAAAGCACTAAAGAAAATGGCATTTTCAAGAAGGCCATTCAATACAATCGAGAGCAAAGCGGGGCTAATCTCCACTTGAATTGCTTCATCACAATCACAATGGAATTGCACACCACTTTCATTAATAAATTCGAGCAGTTCACTCTTTGCATGATTTATGGCACTACAGATATTGATTGCTTCACGGTTTTTCGACTTGCTGCTAATCTCACTAATTACAATCAACTTCTTCAGCATATTGTCCATTCCCAGTGTGGTTGCTTTCACCCGCACTACCAATTCAGATTGTGGAATATGATCAATTATGTAAAAAAGACCGAGAATTGAACGGATTGGTGATCGTAAATCGTGAGATGCACGATACAAGAATGTGTCTAACTCTTTATTTGATTCTTCCAGCAACTTTGTTCTTTTTACTACAATTTCTTCAAGGTTCTCATTGATCGTTTTTATTTCCTCGTTGGCTGATTTGAGATCATTGGATTGTCTTCTTACTCGGTTACTGAATGTAATTAAGAGAATGATTAAGATTGCAAAAATCAACAGAATAACACCACCTATCATTAATCGCTGACGAAAAGTTCGCTGCTCCTCATCTCTCTCTTTTTCTGCAATAGAAAGTTGATCCTCAAGTTTCTGGGTGTCGAAGTATTTCTCACGAAGCGCATCTATAATTTCCCGATAATCGTTTTGATTTTGATAGAATTTACTCTCATTTTCGATCAACATCTTTTCAAGCAGATCAAGATCACGAAGCAGACTCATTCGTTCATCCTTGGTTAAATTCGTAACTCCACGTTCCAGTTTTTCTGAAATCATTTTAATCTTACTTTCAAAATCTTCGCGGTTAGTTTCCAGAAGATTGCTTTCTAGTGTAGATTGATTTAATAGATTTTTAAGATCCTCCGCTAAAAATGAAGAATCAGAAATATTTCGAATAAAATCCGGTTTGTCACCCTCGTAAATGCCATCCCGTTGTAATAGCAATTGATTAAACTTGGCATCAATTCGCGCCCTCGATTCTTCATCAAAACTCTTAATAGACACATCTTTGAACACTGCATAAAAAACAGTAAGGGATTGGATTGAATCTAATCGATCAAGGTCGAAATGAGAAAAGTCCTCCTTTACAGTAGAAGTAATCTCCGCTTTCTTCTCCTGCGTACTCACCACTTTAGGTCGTTCAATAAAAATCACATTTTCAGAATCTGACAAATTCATTTTAGTAGCGCGCAAATCCTGAAATTGAAATTGATTGATAGAAGTTACCTTCTCATTTAACGGAAGAGGTAAATCAAACTCACCTTCAGGATTACTGGTGATGGTTACTACTTTGGAACCTCTAAACGTTAGCTTAATTGATGATGCGGGATTTCCATTTGAGAATCGTAATTTAAAATGTGCTAAATAATAATTCTTTGGGCGGACTATTATTTCTACAATACCTTTTGAAAGATTCCACGAGGCTGCTTCCAGTTTATCATCTTTAATCTTTATTCCTTTTATTGGAAGCTCACTCGAATTTAATTCAACGATAACAGAACCTTTGTTTCCCACCGAAACATACTCCATATCATTTATGGAAATTTCAATATTACCAAGGGGTTTTAATTTTTGATCAAACGTTTTAATCTGAATGGACTGTTTTTCCTGCGCTTGTAATGTTATGCTTAGAAAGAGGATGATTACACTGACAAAAAAAGGTCGGGAGAAGTGAATTAAAAATGCAACACTATTCTCCCTACGAGAAACAAAAAATGAAAAATATTCTTTGATACTATTTTTCCGCACCGTTTTCGCCAAAAATATCCTTTATAATTACTATTTCATGAACATCTGCCTCTGCCCTGTATTTCAAAATCTCTAAACTTACTTTATGTTCATTACCTTTTTGATCAAAAATCTGAATATAGTACTTACTAAAATAAGGAACAGAAACTGAAAATTTACCATTTTCATCAGTTGTAATATCGTAAACACTTTTGCCTTTCCAACTATCAAAAAGGGAAATCTTTACGTTAGACCAAATCTTAGTCTCTGTCTGATCGCTCCAGGTATGTTCTTTATACTTAACAATCCCTGTAACTACAAAGGGGTACGTTTTGCTATCCAAGTCAAATTCATAGATATCATCATCATAACGACCCTTTTTTCGGTTTGAAGTAAAGTAACCATGAGTGGCGAGCGAATCCATTGATAATCCGAAATCATCATAACTACTATTGAGTGGGTATCCAAGGTTTTGTGGTTCATCATTTCCCACTGACTGCAATTGTATCTTAAAAATATCAAGTCCTCCCATGCCGGCATGACCATCAGATGAAAAATATAAATATCCATCGCGATGTAAGTAGGGAAACGATTCACTCTGTGTTGTGTTAATGGGTTCTCCTAAATTCATGGGTGTTGTCCATTTACCATCCGAATATTGTGAACTATAAAGATCTCTTCCGCCTATTCCTCCATTCATATTGGATGAGAAGATCAATAATTTTCCATCTTCACTGATGGTGACATCATATATAGAATACAAATCACTATTATGCTGATACCCTGAAACATTTCTCCATCCACTCTTATCCAATTCACCAAAATAAATCCCAAGACTTCTTTTTCCATTCTTACCTTCTTGCAAAGATGAGGCGATATAAACCATTTTCTGTTCATGGTCATAAAAAGCAACTGGTCCAATGTTATACTTAGACTTTATGCTCTTTGCAAAAATCATCGGTTCTTGAAGAACGTATCCCATGCGTGTGGCTGTGTCAATCTTTGATTTGGCTGAGTACAGCTGATAAAAGGGAGTATTGAGATTCGCATTCACCTTTGTAACTGACCCCGAAGTCTTACGATTGGAAGTAAATACAACTCCATCCCGGTACGATACAGCACATAATTCTCCAAAGGAAGTATTGATAGGAACTGATCGAATTGCATAGTGTGCTGAATCTTCATATAGGTAGTGAAGATTGTTTAGTCTCCAGATTTTTTTTGAAACAACTTCATTATCAGGTTGAAGTTTCAAATACCGGGAGTACAATTCAATAGCTATTTTATACTCTTTAAGAGAAGATTGGGCTTCTGCATACTGATATAAATCCTTTACGCCAAGAACATTTCCCTGTATACTTAAGAATATATCATACGTGGAAATTGTGTTCTTATAATCTTTGGCCAAATAATAGGACTCAGCAAGGCGTAAAAGGATTGCAGAATTACCTGGGTTATGCTTTCGTGCCTTTTGATACTGCGTGATTGCTTCAATATAATTACCTTCCTCAAAACTTTTATTTGCCAGTTTTTCAGAGCCATCAAAAGCAGAAAATACGGTTGACTGACATCTTCCTGAGTTGCCTATTCCCATTAAAACACTCAATACTATCAACGCTAAGTTCTTCACTCTTCTTTATCTTGGTGATACCACATGCTTCTTAATACTTCTAAAAACATACTGAACCAATAGTTCATGAGATGCACCAGCAAGTTGTGAAGCATGCTGAATAGGATAATCATACGCATATCCAAACTGAAACTGTGCTGTGATTTGAAATTTAAAAAGAATATCTACAGATTCGTTTCTTCTATACGACAATCCACCCGTAAGAACTTTTCTATATACCAGGTTACAGTTAACATCGACTGATAAGGGAAGATCAGGAAAATACTTAATCATAATCCCTGGTTCAAGATCAAATGATTGACCTAAGGTAAATCGATATTGAGCGTAGCACAGAAAGTTAGTTCTTTTAATATCGACAGAAATGGTATCATTCAACTGAACCGTCCGAGCCAATAACTCTGGTGCAGATAAACCAAGCTGAAATCTTGAACTTCTGAAATAAATACCCGCACCAAAATCAATCAAGATTTCATTGATTGAACTCATCAATTTAGGATCGTTGCTGGAACCTAACAACGAAGCATAATCTGATTTTAGATTGGTAACACCAACCTGAAGTCCGGCAGAAATTATATTGTCTTTCTTTAGTCTGATATGATAAGCATAGTTTGACAATGCACTCGTGTTGCTATGTACTCCAATCTGATCACGAAGTATTGTAAGTCCAAGGCCAATATTCTTATTCCGGATTGGTGAGTGAATGGCAAAACTCTGAGTCGAAGGCGCTTTTTCTACTCCAGTCCACTGATTACGATTTAACACGGTAAGACTTAGCGCCTCCTCAGCTCCTGCGTAAGCAGGATTGATTACAAGATTATTATACATAAACTGTGTAAACTGAGGTGCTTGTTGTGCATTGCAATTACATATCGATAATCCAAAGAGAATCGGGATAGTAATCTTGTGCAAAAACTGAAGAATCGATAGACGCATACTATTGAATTACCTCTATGAAGCCTTTTCTCTTTGACAAAGAATTCCGTATTCTTATTTCAACAGTATAGAAATATGTGCCTGTTGGTACTTTTGATCCGTTCCGATTCATTCCATTCCAGAATACAGAATCATTGTCATATCCGGATGCCTGAAAAATTTCATTTCCCCACCGATCAACAATCACTACAGTATTGTCTTTGTATTTTTCAACATTGGCAATTACCCATGTATCATTAATACCGTCACCATCAGGAGTAACTGCCTTTGAAATGTCAATGTTTACCACATGGTCTGTTACAGTAATATTAAATTCACAAATTGAAGAATTCCCGAAGTCATCCTTAAAGTTGTATTGCACGGGGGTTGTTCCTATCGAAAAGGCATCTCCTGGAACGTGTGATTTTGAAATCGAGACAATACCACATAACACAGTAGCCTGAGGCTCCACCCACGTTACAATTACTTCTCCATTTTCATCCGCATTCGTAACAATATTTTCAGGACACCCTTGTATCATTGGAGATGCGTCATTAAATACGCTTACCGTAAAAGTACAGGTTGTTGAATTTCCTTTTTGGTCAGTTGCAACATATACAACAGGCGTTTCTCCAACATTAAACATGCTTCCAGGTAAATGATCTGATGTTAGTGTGACATTACAATTATCAGTAGCAGCCGGAGGAGTCCAGGTAACCACTTCACTGCAGGAACTACTACGAATAAGAATATCAGAAGGACAGCCTGTTATAACCGGAGGTGTAGTATCTTCTACAATAACATTAAAGGAACACGTTGTTGCGTTCCCACTAGGATCTGTTGCTGTATAGCTAACGAGACTTGTTCCAATTGGAAACAAATCTCCGGGATTATGATTACTTGATAATGTTGAAGAACAATTGTCTGTTGCAACTGGAGGAGTCCACGAAACTACAGCTTGGCAAGATGTATTCGCGGATACTGAAATACTAATTGGACAGCCTGTGATAATTGGTTTGATAGCATCAGCAACAGTAACCTGAAAAGAACAACTTGCACTATTTCCAGCCAGATCGGAAGCTGTATAAACTACCATTGCTGTACCTATTGAAAAAACATCTCCCGGAACATGTGTACTGGTAAAACTGGTGACCGAACAATTGTCGCTTGCAGAAGGGATTGGCCAATTCACAATAGAGGTACATCCTGATGCAGGGAGATTAACAAGTATATTTCCAGGACAGTTGGTAATAACAGGAGGCGTGGTTTCAATAACTCCAGGCCGACAACACAACGCTCCTCCATTTTTGCTAAGTCCGCCTTTTATAGAAAAGCTACCAAATACATCTCCAACATAAACACCTGAACCGCATCCACTCCCAATGGTTGCATTTAATATACCATCAATTCTTAATTCAATGTTTGGTCCCACGAATTTTTGATTGACTATAGAACCTGTGAAGGTAAATTTAGTACCGGGACTAAGAAATCCTAAAAAAACAATGCCCATTTGATCAGCCGCTGTTATAGAACCAGATCCTGTTCCATTGTACTGCAAGGTAAGGCTGGTTAAGCCAGCACTACATGCGCCACAATTCGCGGTAGGCGGGCAATCGCAAGACTGCGCTATTGAATAAAATGAGAAGCTTATAAAAGCTACGCAAAGGCAAATGGTTCGCATTTACTTAAAATCTCTATTTGATGATTTCACGCTCCAAACTCTATGCAAAAAAGAGAGATTGTAATTGTAACCTTAAATATAATCATTTGATGATTATATTAATCTATACATCAAATTGAGAATGATCCTACCAGTCTATTCGCATGTAATAAATTGGTTTCAATTGCAGAAATTTTGATTCAATTAACCTTTTGTAAGCTGATGTTACCTTATAAATTAGTAAGGAACTTTTGAGGGAATTGGACAAGCTTGATTCCAGTATTTATGATTAACCTCATTACCATCAACATGCAAATAATGATCAGGAAACAATTCAAACATCACACCTACAAACTTGTCAACAAAAACATAAACTGATTCTTTTACCAGTCATTGGAACAGGAAATAATTCATCATCAGATAACTTCAGTGAAAACGTTCCTTAGGAGTCTTCGTCATTGATTGCACTTTGCTCTTTTCGTAAATCCTGAAAATAGAGGATAAATTCAGTGCCCTCAAATCTTTTAGAATGTACCTGAATCGTTCCACGAAGTTTTTGAACTACCTCCTTTACGATGTATAAGCCAATGCCGGAACCTGTACTTCGCTGAGAGGCGCGGTAAAACATATCGAATATTTTTTGAGTTTCCTTATCCTCGATTCCTTCGCCATTATCAATAACCTTCACCCCTACGCCCTTCTCCAATTTCTCAACCAACACTTGAATGAACGGATCTTGCTTTGAAGTATCCGAATACTTAATGGCGTTCGTAATCAAATTATTAAGTACAATAGATATTCGTTTTTTATCGCCATAAAACGAAAGATTTTTGTCTACCTGAATAGATACTCTGAGCTGGCTCAGTTGTGCCATAAAATGAAGCTGATCAAAAATGTCTTCGAGCAAGACTTGGAAATTAATTTCTTCAACTTCCAGCTGCAAGCGATTATTTCTGGAATAACTTACTATGTCAGAAATGAAATTATCCAGCTTCAGAAGACTACGTTTCTGCATATCCAACAAGCCCTCAATCTTTGAAGGTTCTCTCTCTAGCCGTGCCACTTCAATAAGACCCAACAGAGAAGAAATAGGCGCGCGCAAATCATGCGAAGCACTGTAAACAAATCGATCGAGTTCAATATTAATTTTCTGCAGTTCAGTGTGCTGCAAAGCGATAGACTCTTCGGCCAGTTTTCGTTTACTAATATCAACGATCGACCCAACCATTCGATACGGCTTGCCTTGTTTGTTGCGAAGAGCTTCGCCTTTCGCATGAAACCAACGATACTCCCCAGACTTCAATCGCATGCGATATTCGATATCATAAATTGCAGCACTGGATGATAAATGTGCGTCTATGGTCTCACGCACTTTTGGCAAGTCATCCGGGTGAATGTCCTGATCTGGCGAAAAAACCCATTCTGGAAATTCAGTACCTTCATACCCTAGCATCTTTTTAAAACCGGGTGCATAATAAATTTTCCCTGTAAGAATATTCCAATCCCATAAACCGGAACCGGAACCTCGTACGGCCAATTGATATCGTTCTTCACTCTCTTTGATTGAAGTAAGAGAATTATGCAACAACACAGACATCAACAAGAAAGTAATACACAAACCTGTCCAGGCGTTGATTGGCGAATAACTTGGTCCAAGCTGGGTAGGCATTATATTCTCAACCTCAAGGAAAGCAACTCCCGCCAAAAATGTAATAGAGCCAATAGCTACACCAACAGCTGCCCTTCCACTCTGGAAGCTCCCAACAAACATGATTACAACTCCAAATACAGCCGCAATCTGTCCCTTCAAACCACCAAAGAAAAGCGTTGCAAAAGCAACAATGCACCAAATAAACAAAGACAGAAGCCATCCCGCTGTCATTACCTTTCCTTTTCGAATGAGGTAAATGAATCCAATCAGAGCAATGAATACCAGTCCATAAAAAAAAGCGGTCACTATTATTTTATTCTCAGGCTCAAACAAACTGGAAACAAACCCAACGAGTGCTGTTAGTATAACGGCACGAACTACTTTAATTAAGAGTTTAGCCTTTCTTAGCTTTTCTTCATTTAAAAAAACAGGAGGAGTAAGTAATGTAGAGAAGTATTTCCAGACCCGGGAAGTCATACTCTCTTGCGCACTTCTGATTGATTCAGCATCTAACTTCTTTGCATCCCTCATTTTGCGCTATCGCTTTGTTCTAAAATAGCCACATTAAAAACATCACAATGTTAATAAAGGCATACTAAACTTTTGATCGTTTTAGAAAATATTGACAACTACACGGTATCCTCCGACTTCCAAAGGTAACAACATCCTTCGTTCAAAAGGAAAAGATAGCCATTATTCATTAACAGCGCATACCCTATCGGCAACTATTCAAGAAGCTATTGTGCATACACGAATACCTCAGGTATTATTTAAAAGAGGAGAGTTTAATAATTGCATTAAATGCAAAATCTGGTTTTTATTCATCCAGCCGAAGGGAAAAACACAAAAAGTTTATTTACCTATTCTATATATGACATTTTGCTTACAAGGACTTTGTTGTTGTTTTGATTGACTAAAATTCTGGTGTATGAACTATTTACTTCCCTAATGAGACTGGAAAAAATCAAGCACCCAATTCAGTTTGTGGTGGCTATTCTTTTAGCTCTTTCATTCTATTACCTACCGAATTTCAAGGCTAATTACAATTTTGATCATTTTGTACCTGTTCAGGATCCGTACTATTATGAGACGCAGCGATTCAAAAAAGAAATTGGTGATGGAGATTTATACGTTATGCTTGCCTTATCATTGAATGACAAAACCATCTTCGATTCAACACGTGTATCACTTGTTCACGATGTTACCAAACGAGTTAGCGATATGCCCCTTGTAGATGAGGTGGTGTCACTAAGCAATACACAAGACGCCATTAAAGGGCCTTCTGGTTGGATCCGAATTTCAAGTTTGAAAAAAGGTATGTCATCTTATCACGATGACAGTATTCGGATCTTTAAAGACCCCAGACTGAAGCGTTGGCTAATCTCAGAGGATGCTACCTCATTCTGCTTGTTTATTAAAGTGAAGAAGGACTTGAATGAGAAAGAAAAAACAACCTTAATAACCAACATTGAAAAAATACAGTATCCTGATTTTGTGTCCTCTTATCATTTAGGAGGAAAGATCAATACAGAGGTTAGTACATAAGAATATTAGAAAATGAAAACATAAAACTAACTCCCATCTTTCTTATTGTAGTGTTGCTCGTAATTTTTGGGTTCTTTCGAACCTGGCAAAGTGTCCTTATACCTTTTATTAGCCTACTTGTTTCTCTGATTCTTATGTATGGGTATGCGGCATTCATTGGCCGTACACTTAATTTATCTACGTTGATGTATCCAACCATTATTGTTGTTATTGGTACATCCGACTTGGTTCATTTCTATTCTAAATACGTATTCCTTCGAGCTAATCATAATCAGTGGGATGCCATTCATTTAACGTTGCATGAATTACGATCCGTTTTATTTCTTACATCGTTCACAACAGCAATAGGCTTTCTGACTATTGCCACTTCAACAATACCACAAGTTCAACAGTTTGGCGTAGATGGAGTAGTTGGAATTTCAATTGCGTTTTTGGTAACGATATTTTTAACACCCATTGTAATTACCTGGTTTCCCGATCCCAAAACCAGGCAAGTACACAATATTTGGTTGCGTCTGTCAACCATGGTAGTGAAGGTAACTTCTCATCGAAATGTTTTAATTGCATTATCCAGTTTAGGGATTGCAATGCTTTCCATTATCGGTTTCTTAAGCATCAACACGAACAATAAGATCATAGGTAATATTTCTGAAAAACATAAACTCGCAATCGACTTTCAGTTTTTCGAATCACATTACGCTGGTGTCAGAAAAATCCAGTTTTTAATTGAACCGCAAAAAGGCATGAGGTGGGCTGATCAGATCATACTAAATCAATTTAACAAATTCGAAGAGTTTATCACTTCACTTCCAGAATCCCGATATGTACTCTCTAATTTAACGGCAGTAAAAAGTTACAACAAAGGGATACATGGAGGAAGTTGGAATTATTACACAATACCTGATGATCCTAAAATTATTTCTCGATTCAAAAAGGAGTATGAAACGCGAGGAATGGACTTCTATGGATCGGGTGATACACCCAATGGATACCTTGTAATAAGTCTCACAGACACAGGAAGAGAACAGGTTGAAAAAACCATTGCGAACATTAACCATTGGACAGAACAAAACATGGATGCTTCACTTGTAAAAATCAGAATATCAGGGAATGATTTGCTGATTGATAAAAATAACGAATACTTAGCGAAGGAAATGTTTTCGAGCTTTGGTTTCGCATTTGTTTTGATTGGCCTGTTAATGGGGTGGCTATTTAGAAATTGGATTATCGTACTCATCTCCATGGCGGTAAACATACTACCAGTACTCATGACGGGCGGATTGATGGGATTCTTGGGAATTCCGTTGAGCGGAACAACGGCTATTATTTTTACTATCGGATTCGTGATTGCAATTGATGACACTATTCATTTTATGACCCGGTATAAAAATGAATTGAAAATCGATCCAATAAGAGCCATTGATAATTCAATTTACTCCGCAACACAACCGATTGTAATTACCAGCATTATTTTAGTGACGGGTTATTTAGTACCTGTTTTTTCTACAGTACGTGAGGCAAATTACCAGGGAATATTAATTGGAGCTACCTTGCTGTTTGCGATGCTTGCTGACTTATTTTTACTACCTGCACTTCTTCGATTTATTAAAAGTGAATGACAATATCAGGGAAAAAAGTATTGGTTCTTGGCGGGACTGGTTTTTTAGGAAACCGATTGATCCATCAATTGCTTCAATCGGGTTGCGAGGTAAGTTCATTTTCAAGAACAATACCGCTTAGCAATAACAATTTAAAAGTAAACTTTATCTGCGGAGACATTCAAGACTTTAATGCTGTACGAAATGCATGTGAAGGAAATGAAATTATTTTTCTAACCACCGCCAGGACTGGCTTTTGGGGAAGTTGGAAAGATTATTACAATACAAACTATCTGGGTACTAAAAACGTAATTGATGCCTGCTTAAATCTCAATATCAAGTACCTGATTTACACAAGCACTCCAAGCGTAGCCTATTCAGCTTTGGAAGACATCATCTACAAAGATGAATCCATTGGATACGCAAACACATTCTTAAGTCCATATCCTGAAACCAAAGCGCTTGCTGAAAAGCTAATATTGAAATCAAATGGCGCTGCATTAAAAACGGTTGCTTTACGTCCGCACATAATTTGGGGAATTGGTGACCGTCATATCATTCCCAGAATTTTGAAAGCTGCAAAAAACAAAACGTTAAGACGCATTGGAAACCGGGATATCTATGTTGACATAACAAATGTAGAGAACGCAGCTGCAGCGCACATTCAGGTAGCCAATGCACTCATCAACCCAGACTTACGTGTAGCAGGCAAAGCATACTTTATTAGTGATGATAAGCCTGTCGAACTGTGGACCTGGGTGAACGAAGTATTAAAGGAAATTGATTATCCATTAGTAAAGGATACTATATCTTTTCCCGCTGCATACAATGTTGGCTTACTCTCAGAATATATATACAAAGCCATTCCATTTTTAAGAGAACCAAGGTTGACGAGATTTACAGTTTCGCAACTTGCACATTCTCATCATTTCAACATTGGTGCAGCTAAAAATGATTTTGGATATCACCCAATTAAAAATCCTGACGAAGCATTCATTGAATACATCGATCACTTAAAATCAAGTTTGGATTAGATTTCTCAGATGCTCCCGTAGATATTGATAGTCCACTTTTTGTTGTCGTCCGGCTTTGGGAATCTTCATGAACACGATATGGTCTGGAATTGCATCTGAGTCAATTGCATTGGGACCAGTATTCAGTTGTTTTCTTAGGTTGGTTTCTGTTAATCCATTCTCAGATTCAATTAAGAGAAAAACTTCTTCATCGTGTTTTTGCTCATTATAAATTCCCAGCATGCACGCTTCTCTAACTCCTTCAATTGAATTGATTGTGCTCTCATACAAGGCAGGATAAATATTTTTGTGCTGTCGTATAATCATATTCTTTTTTCTTCCCTTCATTACAAAATTGCCATCCTGATCTAAAAATACAAGATCACCCGTTGGGTGGAAGTCTGTTCTCTCCGATTGGTGGAGGTATCGCTTAAAAGTGTACTTAGCCTTCACCATTAGCTCACCGTCATCTGCCATGTAGTATTCCATGGCATTCGATGGTTTCCCTAATACATCCTGATCAAGCGGGTATGCAAGTTTTTTATCACCATCAATAGAGGATATTACCACGTGCTCTGTCATCCCATACAGACAGGTGATTTTTCCTTGATAATACTTTCTGATCGTGCTGATGAAATTCTTATGAATCGGTGCAGAACCAAGAATGATATGATTCAAAGATGCCGGAAACATTCTATTACTCTTTTTACAGAACTCTATTAATTGAAGAAACTCTGCTGGAGGACCAAACAAAGTTGTAATCGCATTTAATTCAATAAATTTTATTCTGCTCTTTGTATT
The DNA here is from genome assembly GCA_036787535.1 of Chryseolinea sp. Taxonomy (GTDB): domain Bacteria; phylum Bacteroidota; class Bacteroidia; order Cytophagales; family Cyclobacteriaceae; genus Chryseolinea. The sequence continues at coordinate 15,409 of DAIQPD010000035.1, read as the reverse complement.
TAATGATTCCTTCCAGAAGTGTGTTTTGTAACCTGTCATCATACCTATCAATGCAAAATGTGGTAAGTGCGATACCATTGATTGATTTGGTTTCTTTTCCAAAATAGTAGACAGCACCAGTAAACTCTCATATATAGAGTTGATGGTTTGAACAACACCTTTTGGTTCAGCAAGTGTGCCCGATGTATAGACAATTATTATTTCATCATCTTGCTCCGTTGGCACTAACTCAAACGGACCCTTTTCGAATTTTATTCTCTGATAGCTTCTGTATAACGGAACCCATGGTCCGGTACAAATAGTAGTATAGGTATCATCTCTTGGAATGAAGAGGCCACGAGAATTTTTTAACGTATACAGTTTCTTAATAAAGCTGTGTTCTTGCAAGAATAAAAGTCTTCGGTCAATGAAGGCCCATTTTGGTTTTAGCTGTTGAATTTTTGCCTGGTATAAATGAGGTCCCATGTGAGGATCAACCAATGCAATCTTAACCCGCAGATGAAGTAATGCTATGAATACAATCAGGAATTCAATTCCCGTATCCATTGCAAATAGAACTGGATCTCCCTTCTTAAGTCCTTTGCCAGCTAAATCGCCAGCTGCTCCCAGGCTTTTTTCAATTAGCTCCTTTGCTGAAAGTGTTCCTGATCCTTCCTTGCAAACTTCTGCATCAGGATCCATTGCCTTTAGTAGGTTAATAAATGGTGATTGATACAGGCTCATACCTTCATAAGCTGAACCGATAGATTGATACCTGCTGCCATGCCCAATAGCATCACAATATTTCCTTTCTGAATTTGATTTTGTTTCATGGCATACTCAAGTGCTAACGGCATGGAGGTAGAAGCGGTGTTTCCATACAATGGAAATGTCTGAATGATTTTATTCAATCCAATTTTCAGATGCTCGTTTATTCCCGGTGCTGTGGCTTTCGATACCTGATGCGAGCAAATAAAGTCAATATCTTTAATACTCATCTTTGCCTCTTCTAAACATCCCAACACAAAAGGAGGAGCAATCTTATCAATTACCTTTTTGAGTTCATACGTGTTTCCACTAAACACAAGTTTAGAGGCATCTCTGGGAAACATAGAGCCACCCCCCAGTACACGACACAAATCCCAATACTGCCCAAAGGTCTTACTTCGTTGATAAAAAATTCCCTGATCCTGATCAGTTGTTTTCTCCAATAGCAATGCAACACCCGCATCACCAAACGTAAATGCAGCAATATGATTGGTGATATTGTTTCGGGTTAAATCCGTAAACCGTATGCTGTCACTCGGTTTTTCTCCTGAAACAATCAGTACATTATTATAACCCTTACCGATCATCATGCACGAGCCCACTTCAATAGCAGTGGCAATACTATTGCAAGCATTTTTGATATCAAAGGCAGGGCACGTGAGTCCTAGTTTATGCTGAACTATATTGGCGGTTGCAGGCTCGATAAGATCACCACACGCTGATGCAAATATCAGCAGGTCAATATTTTCATTCGGTATTTTATCCAGAATTTTTCTGGCCGCGTTTACAGCAAGATCAGATGCCTGTTGATCTGCATCAGCATAGTACCGATTGCATTCCCCAACAAGTGCGCTCAGCATTTCACCTTTAAGGTTATAACCACCTCGTTCCGCGTAACCGGCCACGTCATGATTTGAAACCAAATTCTGAGGAAGATAGGATTCGATATGTTTTATAAATGTTCTGCTCATACACTTACATTCAGGAAATATTTCCAAAGAGGCCGTGTAATGAAATTAAACCCATTGAATTCTTTAACCAGGCTGACCGCATCCCCTATACAATTTTTGCTAAACTTTTTGTGTAATTCTTTGCGCGCTTCACGGGCATACTGTTTCGGATCTTTCACTCCAATCATCTCGAATATTTCTTCCCGCACATACAAAGATTTTAACAATAATAAATTACACATCACAACAATGCTGTACGTAGTTCGGGAAAGGAGACTGGCCTTGTCGAAATAGTTTGATAGCCAGATTTTTGTATAGTAAATGTGTCGTCCTTCTTCGATGTGATGGAGTTGAGAGGCTTTCCGAACGGGGCGAAATATTCGCTTATCATCCTGAATCAATTTCCCGTAGGTATCCGCCATAATTTCAACGGTCAGGATGGAGAGAAACCGATGGGACTGAGGAGCATTTCGCATATACCAGGTCATGAACAGACGTTGAGATGGCATGATGAAAGTCTTTCCTTTAATTGTATCGATAAGTCTGATAAACATTTCCTGATGCCTGTATTCTTCAATCGACATCTTGATTAAATATTTATACTCCAGTGAGTCTGGCTCCAGTCCAACCAGTCGATTGTTAAAAATCAAGCAACCCACTCCTTCAGCCCAGGCATAAGAGTATACTATCTGAGCCAATTCAAATCGTCCAAGTTCGCGCTTTTGTTCGAAGCTCAACGATTCATAAAGTTCATGACCCGCCAAGGATACAAGTGACTCAGGCAAGAACGAATCATCTGTTTCAAGATCATCCCATGGAACATACTTATCAGGAAGAAGTGCCTTTGTATTACTGAGGTGTATTAACCTCAGCACTTTTTCCTCATCTTTTTTGGCGATTACCGTGGAAATCATAATGGTTATTTAATTTGTGACTGGTATTCAAATGTAAGAATGAAACCAGGAGCTGAATAACCATATCCTGCAACTCAACAAATGAAATATTGCAAATTTTCATAATTACCTCAACTCAAAAATCGAAAACTGCAAACCAATAAATGGTGTATCGCATTAATTGATCCTTTTTAAGTAGTTGATTGATGCATCACTGCCTCGTATACCTGACACGGTTTAATTTGTTTTAGTTGGAAGACCAACACCAGATGGTGACAACTTACTTCAACGATTTCAGATAGATAATGCTCAGAGGCACTTGCTCGAGCGCACGGGAAGATTCATCTTCAATGAAATAATGTTTGATCCCAATTTCTTTTGCTGCTTTCATCGCTTCGGCAATATTCACATCACCAGTTCCGAGTACTACATTTGATTCCACATCCTGGCGTCCATTGCCATTGTTAACAGTACCTATTCTTCTGTCTTTCAAGTGCAGCATCTTCCAGCGTGTTGGATAATTCCTCAATAATGCTGCAGGATCTTGACCGGGGTTCTTAATCCAGAAGACATCCATTTGGAAGTTGATGTATTCCGGATTGGTATTATCCATCATGTATTCAAACATGGTGCTCTTCCCTCCTCCTTCGTATTGCCTGAATTCATAACCATGTGGATGGTAACATAATGCCAGACCATTTTCTTTTAACGTTTTGCCAGCAGTATTAAAAACCTCAACAGCCTTTTGCATATCGGCAAAGGTAAAATTATCTCCATCGTGTGGAATCCAGTAGCAGACGACAAACAGTGCACCGAGTTCTTTCGCGTTGATAATAACTTTCTGGATGCTATCCTTGTTCGAGATTCTTTCGAAACTACCACCAGTAGCAATAATTTTTAGTCCGTTGTCCTTTAACAACGTTTTGAATTGCAAGCGATCAATACCACGACCGAAGCCACCTTCCAGTTCTGTCACACCAAGTTCCTTTATCCGCGCCAGTGTTGCCGGCATACCTTGATTAAACATCTTTCGCATGCTGCCCATTTGAATTCCGATCTCCTGCCCAATACTTTTCTGCGAAGAGAAGGAAATAATAAGAACAATAATCAACAGTACTTTCTTTGCAGTCAGATTTTTCATAGTGGAAGCGATTTCAGTTGGTACGCTATATAAGATAAATCCGATAGAAGCCCAACCCGTATTTGATCAAGATTTCAAACTGGGCAAAAAAAATATTCTTTCAAATCAGCATTTCATAAGTTGACACTTTACCACTTTTATGGTGTATACTCGATGAAAATACCATTGGTATTTGTGGGTGACCGACAATCCGTTCGTGTTGGTGAAATTACTTTCTTATTTGCAAATTGTTGTTTACCTGTCTTTTGAAAAGAATCAGGAAATAAAATTATGAAAACATATTATGCTACTGCACTCTCTTTTATTACAACTCTGTTCATTTTTTCCTGCACTGCCCCGAAAGAGGATACAAAGAATTGGCCAGTCGTAACATTGCCCGAAGGTGCTGATACCACTACTGAATACTGGAAAGGTATTGATCTTGAGCCAAAGGCTCCTGTGCTTCCACTACCCGTTGATGAAGAGAAGAAAAAATTTCTTCTTCCATCCGGTTATACCTTAGAAGCTGTTTTAACAGAACCTAAAATTCAACAACCGGGTGCCATCACGTTCGATGGTAATGGAAGAATGTATGTACTTGAATTACGTTCCTACATGCTCACGCTCGATTCAGATGGAACGCTCACACCCGTAAGTGGTATTTCAAGATGGGAAGATCGGGATAACGATGGTGTCTATGAAACGGGTGGATTGTTTGTTGACAGCCTTGTGTTTCCACGTTTCGTTTTACCTGTCGGTCCCAATAGTATTCTCACAATGGAATCCAATGCGGATATTGTTTACAAGTACACCGATACCGACAATGACGGCCATGCTGATAAAAAGGAATTTTTCACAGACAATTTTGGACGGGCCGGAAATGTAGAACATCAACAAGCCTTTTTGTATTGGGGAATGGACAACTGGTTGTACAGTACGGTTAATCCCTTTCGCATACGCGAGACAAAACTAGGTGTTGTTCGTGAGTCAACGGGGTCTAACCACGCACAGTGGGGTATTACGCATGATGATGACGGCAAGCTCTGGTTTCAGGGTGGATCGAATGGTTTACCTTCTTACTTTCAGTTTCCCATTCATTATGGTGATTACATTGTAGAAAAAAATTTCGAAGAAGGTTTTGATATTCCCTGGGGTGCTCCGGTTTTGGTGGCCGATATGCAGGGAGGTATGGGAGCCGTACGCATGCCTGAAGGAACATTGAACCGTGTAACAGGCGCATCAGGTAATGATATATTCAGAGGCCATCGTCTTCCTAAAGAACTAGTAGGACAATATTTCTATGGCGAACCGGTGGCTCGAATTGTACGACAGATCGATGCAGAAGTGAACGGAGGACTTACAACACTTCACAATGTTTACCAAAAACAGAAATCAGAATTTATCCGCTCTACCGATCCGTTGTTCAGACCTGTTGACATGGCCACTGCACCCGATGGTACACTGTATATTGTCGATATGTATCATGGCATTATACAAGAAGGCGAATGGACTCCCGTGGGCTCTTACATACGTACAAAAATAGAACAGTATCAATTGGATAAAGTGGTCAGCCTGGGAAGAATCTGGAGATTAACACATGATGATGTTGAGCGAGACAAAACAAAACCTCGCATGTATGAGGAAACTTCGTCCGAATTGCTCAAGCACCTTGAACACCCTAATGGTTGGTGGCGAGATATGGCACAACAAATTCTGGTGCAGCGAAATGATAAATCTATTGCACCTGCACTGGTGAACATGGTTCGCACGAACGAAAATATTCTTACGAGATTTCATGCCTTGTGGGTGTTGGAAGGAATTGGTGCATTGGAATCTGTATTGGTAAAAGATCTTATGAAAGATGCCAATCCGCGAATGCGCGTGATGGCTTTATGGGCGAGTGAATCCCTTTACAAAGGAGGAGACCAATCGTTTGCCAAAAATTATTTGGAGATGATGACCGACAAAGACACACAAGTGAAGATGCGCGCCATGATGACAGGAAGGTTGCTGAAGATTCGCGGCACGGATACAATCGTTAAAAAAATAATGGCATCGGATACTACAGCTGGTGTACAACTGGTTGCTAAGCAAGTTTTGGAACCGCCTGTCGTTAACTCTTTTTTTGGAAGAAGCAATCCTAACCTCAATGATGAAGAAAAAGCTTTGGTAGATGCAGGAGCAAAAATTTTCAGCAGCCTGTGCTCAACTTGTCATGGTCCGTTGGGGAATGGAACACCAGCCGGTCCTGGAAAGTTATTAGCACCCTCTTTGGTCGGATCAGCACGTGTTCAATCACATCCCGACTATGTAATCAAAACACTTCTTCATGGTTTGACGGGAGAAATTCAAAAAGAATCATATGCTGGAGTACTGATGACATCCATGGGTAGCAACAACGATGAGTGGATTGCTTCGGTGGCTTCGTTTATCCGGGTCAATTTTGAAAATGAATCTTCCCCTATTTCAACCGCAGATGTTGCTCGGGTTCGAAAAGAAACAGCAAAGCAAAAAACACCCTATACCTTTAATGCATTGTGGGCTTCTGTCCCGAAAATGCTTGAGCCTAAACCTGACTGGAAAATAACGGCCAGTCACACGGGTGAAGTTCGTAAGGGAAGCACAGCATCTGCACAAGGCGCTCTTAATTTTGAAGGCTGGACAACCGGCATCACACAGCAAAGTGGGATGTGGTTTCAGATTGAACTTCCTTCTGCTACAACCCTTACCGAAATACAATTCAAGTCGCCACCCATCAGTCGCGGATGGCGGGAAGGATCTCCTCCTCCCATTCAAACATATCCAAGAATCTATGACGTAGCCATATCAATGGATGGTAAGCAATGGACTAAAATAATTTCAAATGGTGAAGGAACCGGATCATCCATGATGATTCGTTTCGATCCTGTGAAGACTAAATTTTTACGGATCACCCTAACAAAATCAGAAGCCATTGTGCATGGAGAACGCAGGGGAAAACCTTTCGATTATGAAGTGACGTGGTTCATGAGGGAGTTAAAGGTATTTGGGTTTTGAGAAACAGAACAAGGAATGAAGAAATGGCGTTTCGAGTTGCAGTCTGTTCCATTCTCTTTACATCCTTCATGATTTCAGAAAAGCACCAAAGCAGGACATACATATCTGACCTCTTGTCTATATTTGTTTTATGACGAAGAGTATTTTACTGATCGATGACGAGCGCATTTTCTGCTTTATTGCTGAGAAGTTAATCATCAGTACGGGTGTGGACGCGAAAATTATGAAAGCAGAGACAGGTCAGCAAGGATTGGATCTGGTTCGTGAGAATTTTGAAGCTACCGGATCTTTACCCCTTCTTATTCTAGTCGATTTTTATATGTCGCCAATGGATGGAATTACCTTTGTTAAATTATTCCATGAATTGAATATTCCAGGGAACGAGCAAACGTCTATCGCCTTAACAACTTCATCCGTCTTTGCTTCTGATTTTGAACTGGCAAAATCTGCAGGAGTATATACGTTTCTGGATAAACCCATTTCAGAAATTAAACTGAAGGAAGTCCTTACCAAAGCTGGTCTATTATAATTAAGTTTAGTATTGGTACATCGTCAGTCAGCTGGAATTCTAAATCGGAGCGATACTAAAATATTTCATGGTCATTTCTATCCCCTGGCGCACATATACCTCACCACGCTTTTGCCTTCTGTCCTATTCACAACGTTTGGGCGGCTATTTTAATCTGTTGATGCTCTTGCAAACTATATCTCAACTTACTTACGAAGAATAAAGGCCATTGCAGACTCTTCAATATTGGTATTCTTATAGACGATATCCCGGAATACATTTTTATCAAATGGTTTTGTCATGATCGCCTTAAAACCAGAAGCCATTATTTTATGCTGACGAGGAGCATCAATGTGACAGGTTATCGCTATGGATAAAAATTCTCTTTCTGTAATGTTTTCAAGGTCTTTTAACAACTCTATACAATCCAGGTCATTGAGTAACATGACATTCAGCAACGCAATGTCGAACGTGTGAGTATGTGCAAAAGCTTTTGCCTCCAATGCCGAGGATAAAGTAGTTACCCGATAGTCGGAGCCGAGTTGTTTCTTTAAGATGAGCCTGTCAATTTGTAAATCGTCTACAACCAAAACACTCAACATACCAAACCGTTTTGGCACAAAGCTATACAACCCATATTGGTTAGACGTTACGAAATTATGAAAGATGATGGTTATTATTTGCCGCGTACAGAAGCAACCTGAATGAATTAAACATCACAAAGACGTGACTACGACTTTTGCTGCTTCAGGAAATCGTAAAATATTTTGTCAACCACTTTAGATAAGGTTTCCGGATTAGGCAGGTCTTTACCAAGATATTGATCAGGCTGACTAAGAATGCCTTCTTTTGTACGGATAACAAGATCAATCCAATCTCTATGCGATAACTGTGTCTTGCGATTTACCAACATCACCTTGAAAGGCTCAAGCGTTCTATTAAATTTAAGTCTGTTCTATTAAATTTAAGTCTATGGAGCTTCGTTTCAGGAGACATCATTTTGATCAATGAAATGATTGGTTAAAAGAACTAGGTGCAGATACTGCACCTAATTTATTCAACTCGCACTATTTGAAAATGGCTATGCTTGCTCACTTTTTGTAGCCTTAGATTTTGCTTTCTTTGAAGCTGTACCTTTATGAAGTGATTTAGCTGCCTCAATTGCCTTCTTATTCAGCTTCTTCACCTCTACTTTAAGTTGACCAGAGAACTTCTTGGAGACTTTTCCCAATAGCTTCTTTGTTTTTTTTGAAGGTTCTAAAATTTCTAATGATTGAAGTGCAGTTCCCATTGCTTTCTCGACAGTATGGGTAATTTCTTTTTTTGAAATCTTTTTCATTGATATAAAATGATGGGGTGTTATTAATCATGTCAAAAGTAAATGATGTTAATCAAATGTTACATGACTTAACATAAACTTAACATTGAGATAATGATAAAACTTACCTGTTCTAAACTGTGTTTACAAATATGAAACTCTAGTTGATACGTTGCGTTTCATTGAACACGCTATGTTGCACTAATACCGATCACCAATGGTTGTTGATGGCAAAGACTTTTGGATAATGGCCAGATCAGTTTGAGTTAACTCCACCTTACACGCGCCTACGTTCTCTTCGAGGCGGTGAACATTTCTAGTAGCTGGAATAGATATGATTTCATCGTTTTGACTCAGTACCCATGCAAGAGCAACTTGTGCTTTAGAAACTTTTTTGCTTTGTGCAATTTGATCGATAACCTCCACAAACTTTAAATTCTCAATCATAGCTTCATCCTGGAAGCGAGGAAGTGTAAGACGCCAATCATTTTCTGCCCGACTTTTAATCGCCCCGGTTAAGAACCCTCTCCCCAGCGGACTATAAGCCACAAAGGTGATTCCGAGTTCTTTGCAAACATTAAAAATTTCCTGTTCTGGTTATCTACTCCATAATGAATATTCAGTTTGAAGGGCTGTAATAGGGTGAACGGCATGTGCCTTGCGGAGCGTTTCTGCATTCACTTCAGAAAGACCTAAATATTTTACCTTTCCTTGTTTGACGAGATCACTCATGGCACCAACAATTTCTTCAATCTCAACTTTGGGATCTTGCCGGTGCAAGTAATACAAATCAATTACATCAACACCCAAATTTTGAAGACTTTGGTCGCATGCTTGCCTACTGTATTCCGGCTTTCCATTCAATCCAAGAAATTCACCATGGGATCCTCGCATCACTGCAAATTTGGTTGCTAAAATCACCTCATTCCATCGACCTTTAAATGCATTTCCTAAAAGCCGTTCATTCGCTCCTCAACCGTACAGATCAGCTCTGTCGAACAATTTACTCCTAAATCAATGGCTTTATGCAATGTGTTTATGGATTCTATTTCATCAAATGATCCATAAAACTATGACATACCCATACAACCGAGCCCTATTCGATTAATACTTAAAGTACGATGTCCTAATATCGTTGTTTGTTTCATTGCTCCTGTATTTTAAAATTGCTTACACAAAGTTGAAGGATTTATGTGAACCTATGTTTTACAAAATAATTGGAAAGACTGTGTTCTCATTTTTCCTGTTCCTTTATAAACTCCCGGTGAAGATGGTAAAGTCGATGAGTCGATTCTATAATATCTGTCATCTCTAACAATATGCGTGTCTGCAGCGTGGCAAGTCGGTTGTTAATTTCGTTTCGTTGAATGCGAATGATCTCTGCGTCTAAACAAGAGGCCAAAAAGCTTTTCAATTGCAGAAAGCTATTCTCCACCTCTTCCCTTCTGCTGAAAGTTAGTCCCGTGATTTCATCATTAACCAGGGAGAAATACGTACTTGAATCTGATTCGATCGATTCAAGAATTTTTTGGAAGTCTTTCCGGGGAGTCGGATGAAAGTTGCCAACATGCTCTCTACACGACTCACTGATCAGCAAACTACTTTGATAAAGATCTTGCAGGATGTCAAAAACCAATAGGTTCAATCGACCTGCAGGTAATCCGGCTTTTTCTGTTTTGCGTATGTAACGAACTATTTTTTCGCTTATACGTTTGTTTTCGGCAGCCACCTTATTTACTTCTTTTTTTTGGGCTTGCAACTTTTTGGGCGATTCATTTAGCAAAGCTTCCCAACATAGTTTTAATAGTCGCTCAACTCCTCGTAAGTTTTCTACCGTATTTAGTTTACTTTGTTCAAGCAACTCGCGAACGGAAATGGTTTCATTGAGCATAAGTTTATCAACCCTGGCTTCGTTTCTCTGCGACCTACTGAATGTGATCTGGCTGTAAACGAGTAGGGCGATAGTAAGGCCTACGATTACCACCACTCCAATAAATCCAGTAAAATAAAGAAACAAAGCGATGAGTGCGCTGCCTGAAAAGGCGACCAAGGCGGTTAACACCCAACCGCCAATCACCTGCAACACACCACCTACGCGATACACTGCACTATCTCGTCCCCACGCCTGATCTGCAAATGAAGTTCCCATGGCAACCATAAATGAAACAAACGTAGTAGAAAGCGGAAGTCTTTTCGAAGTACCAAATGCAATCAGTGCACTGGCAACCACCAGGTTTACGGCCGCGCGAAGCAAGTCAAAAGAAGGCTCTTCTAATTTTCTTTTTTTTGATTCTTTTGGCTGACGCAGTCGTTTCTCCAGATTGTGCTGCCACGATTCAGGCAACCTCTTCGTAAAGATGCTGCCAAAAAAGATTGCTCCACCCACCAACCAACGGGCAATTGTATTGGTTGCAAATTTTTCATCACCTCCGTCTTGCCGTCCGAGAGACACTTCTGTCTCGGTCACTTTTCTGCTTTTAGCGCTGAGCCAAAGTGTGGCGACCATAATGATACCTGCTAACAACAGGAACCCGTTAGGGGTAGCGATCTGATTGTTCAGCACGCCCATGTTAAACACGTCTGCAGGAACACCTGAAACAGACCAGGCTAAATAAGAGGAATACGCTGCCATTGATACGCCTATAAAATTGACCAAATCATTTCCAGCAAAGGCCATGGCTAACGAAAAGGTTCCAATCAAAACAATGATTTTGAGTGGATTGATTTCGGATACTTTCATCAGAAAAAAAGTGACCAGTGTAATGACAACAAATGAAACAGCTAAAATGAGTGTAGTATTATGATGGATCCAACTCAATTGAGTCTCATTCAACAACGCGCTTCCTTCCAACCCTTTAATCAACAAAAAGTAAATCATAATTGATATTGCGATGCCAGAAAATGCGGGGCCGAATAATTCTAAACTCCTTTTAAGTTTAAATGTAAAAAGTAAACGAGAAAAAAAATGAATGATTGTACCCGCAACAAAAGCTACCAGGACTGAAAAAAAGATACCACCGATAATATAGAGCGCTCCTTTGTAATTGAGTACAGATTCCAACTCAGAAAACGATTTATCACTACCTAATACATAGAGGAGACCAACCATGAATGATGCACCTAATAATTCAAAAATAAGAGAAACGGTAGTAGAGGTGGGTAGCCCTAATGAATTATAAATGTCCAATAAAATAATATCGGTTAGCATAACTGCCAAAAAGATCACCATCACCATTTCAAACGTAAAGAATTCAGGTTGAAAGATACCGTTGCGTGCAATTTGCATCATACCATTGGAGGACAATGTGCCTACCAATACTCCGGCACTGGCAATTATCAGAATTGTTCGGAAAGAAGCAGCTTTTGAGCCTACAGCCGAATTAAGAAAATTAACAGCATCGTTGCTTACTCCAACTACTAAGTCAGCTATTGCAAGAATGATGAGTAGTGCTACGATAAGTTGAAAGGCCAGCATGAAAAAAGATTTCGGGGAAAATTACCCGATCACAGATTACCAAAATGTTAAGGTTTCAAATGCCCGACCTTCACGGGAGTTTACAAATTCTGGCTGTTGACAACTTATCTTCCAAGTTTAACTACGAAGCCTAAATTTTATCAATCTTTGAAGCTGTTAGTGAAGTATCGGATCGCAGTTTATCATTTGTTTGCAGTCTGCACTATTTCTATGATATCACTTTTTATAGATGTTCTGGACTGAAACTTTGTATCAACGAGTTCTTGTACCCCCAAATTTTCTTTATAAAATTCTTTAAGTGTTTCCCTGAACTTATCCAGGTTTTTTATCCCGGTGTTTAAAAATGTGTATGTGCCATCTGCTTTTTCGAAAGTATAAAAGGTACCAAGTGAGGCCCCATTTTGACCTACTGTCTGAAACTGATAAAGACTGGTTTTTTGTCCGATAATGACAGGTTGAAGGAATCTAAAGTTGTTTTCAGTAATAGTAGGCTGTGAAAAAAGGCTATAATTCTCTCCGTCAAACAAAAACCCAAAACTTTTAATTTCTTCGGGTTTAAATTTTTTAGTTCCGCTAATACTATCCATAACTTCTACTTTAAAAAGGAATTTTGAGAAGTCAACTGATCCAAAAATTGATTTTGGTATTCTTATTTGAGCGGTAATTGTGTCGTTGGTTTTGGTCACATAATATCCAGAAACTGTAGTCTGGGAATATGAATAACCAAAAAAGACTAGTAACAGGATTAACAAAGTATAATATTTCATTTTCGTTTTAAACTTAAAATCATGTGTTCTCAGCGTCTGTGTTTCTTTAATGGTGCGTTTTCGATGCTGCCTTTTATCCGGAGAAACCAAACGTATAACCAATATAAAGGATTATAGTTTACGCGGTACCGTACCATTCAATAACAATTCCTTTGGCAAAGCGGTGATTTTGCGGGACGGCAAAGTGCTTAACTTTTTGCGTAGAAAAATGGTGATTATTAATTCTGATCTTTTTACCCCAAATGCCGTAAAAAGAAAGCATCAAAAAGTGTTGCCAAGAGACTTTTTAATATCGTAAAGTGATTCTTTATAGGACACAACTTTCATAGAAACGAAGTGATTCAAGTAGGAAGGGACTATACTTTTACAACCCTTCATTGTCATTAGCTCAGCATCCTCTACTTAAATGGAAATGATCGTTATTGATTTCGATGTTACGGGAGTAAATTTTTTGTTACCTGTCCATCCTATACTCCTGTGCATTAACAAAATCCTTTGATTCGTACAAATTGGTGATCAGATTTTTTGAATTGGTCTATGTTGCTCTTGAGCATTATTCTTCCATAACGCTCACGCTTACCGGTGATGCGTTGAATAGGGTTCGGGTAGATAATAGTCGAAGGACTTCAATGGTACAAGAATGGAATTTGATACGTGTTCCGTTCTCACACCGTATGAAGTTTGAAGCTTCCTTACGATGCAGGAGTAACCTATATATTGATAAGGAGAAGATTAAACTATTTCAACATCACCAGACAAATGAGATCTGTAGAACTAAAATTCATTCACAAAACTTTATACCGATGGCTTCCCCAGTTTATTGAATATAATCGCTACCTGTCTGGCACTGTAGAAGTGGCCATTTTTTGCGCCAATCTCTTCCGCAAAAGGTTTGATCCAACGTTGAAAGGTTAACCAAGAAACACCATTAAGCGCTGCCAGTTCTTTATGCGTGTAGGGACGGATGCTATTTTGACTAACCATTTTCATTACCTAAACGATTCAACTTGTTATCGGTGATGGTGGTACAGGCATCCAACTATACCACGATACAAACACTGGCTTCGATAAACGATGCTCAGTGTTTCTATTACTCTACGTTTTAGTAGAATCACCTATGCTTTACTCCAAAAATATTTTATCAAAGCCGATAGCATCGGTCAAATCAGGATGCTATGAGCTTGCGCACAACGTTTCATACATTTTGTTGTGCGCTTTGCCGTCATGCTGTGCAGAATTTCTGATTCATGAATTATTGTCTGCGTAAACGTCAACTGCGAAAGTTTTAAGCTTTGAAATGCAAGCTGTCAAAACAGCTCAATGAATTCGAGCGATAAAAAAAGATTCCTCCATTACGCACAACGTTCATGTATAAGCCGTGGCGCAGAGCAAAAATATTTTTAGACGTTAAACTTTGAACCGACATCGCAAAATAAATATGGGTGCATCCGATTAGACCATTATTGAAGTCCAACTAGAATGGCGAAGTGGGTACACAGGATTTGTAAAACGGATTTCGTCAGTTAGTCGAGCCATTCTGAACAAAAATAGAACTTGTATATGCGTTCTGTTTCCCATCCGTAAGAAGAGTAACTACACCATTCTTCCAAAAGACAGCAACCGATGTTCCATCGATTATGAAACCTGACAGATAAACATCAGCACCCGACACGAAGATCTGGCTTAATTCAACCTGATCTGCACCATGGGTAACCTCAACAGCCACGTCATTTTTCCAGTACTTACCCCGTCCCAACACATAAACGTCATTACCATTTACAAAGATATCGGTTGTGTTGTCATAGTTACTAGGGAGATCATGGCGGGCTCCATTTTTCCAATATACTGGAATAACGACTGTTCCGTCATAAACTGAACCTGAGATATAAACGTTATGATCCACAATCATTATGGATGATGCCAGCGCACTGTGTAAATTATCCGTGAGAGCGACCTGAATACCATTTTTCCAATATACCGCTATCTGGATCCCCAGGGTGTTGATGATCTCATTTGTATTCCAGGTGCCTGACACATAAACATCGTTTCCATCGACCGCAATCCCTGTAACCGATCCCTCACCTTCTAAAACTACAGGAATTCCATTTTTCCAATATTTGGGAACATCACCTTCATTACCGGCCACATACACGTCATTCCCAACTACTACAATATTGCTAGCCCCTACTGATTGCGTGCCATCGGTAAGTAATGTTTCGTGTCCATTTTTCCAGATGTTTATGGTACCATTTTTAACCATCCCAACTCCGGAGCAATAAACATCGTTACCAGAGGCAAAAATTGACAACGCCTCGCCACCGTCTGACGTTGTAGGCAAAGGCACCGGAGTGCCATTTTTCCAATACTTTGGGATGTATTTGTTCCCATCATATTCGTATCCAGAAACAAATACATTCAACTCAGAAGATGGGTTGACTTTTTCTTTTTCACATGCTCCAAATAAAAGGAACGCTAAAGGGAGTAGGCTAAGTAAACTTTTCATGAATAATAATAATTGTTTGCGAAAGTACAGAAATAGACCGGCATGATCCGCTGATTTTAGTTTCAAATGTCTTTGAGCACCCATCGTGTTTT